>JBCCFC010000217.1:0-13642 GCA_039029935.1 Chloroflexota bacterium | reverse complement strand
GTGTGCCTAACACGACCACAGGCGTCCCACGTTGCAGATAGTAATAGGTGTAAAAGCCTTCGCTGTGGCTCGGCCAATTGTGGTAGCCAGGACGGATGTCGTCACCTTGGCTGGTAAAATAGGTATCGACCTCCACTGTGCCATATTCGGTAAGATCAACTTGAAATCTGGATGGATAGTCAAAGGTGGAACGGCTGTTATCTCCACGTTCAGTGCGCAAATAAGCGACATAGCTATCCCGCCTTGTGTCCATCTGCTCAGAAATCCGCCCCTCAATCAACACAATCCGCTGGTCATCCGCTGTCGCCATTGCTTCAGTTGACCGAATCGGTGTCAAACTTGCCATGATTTGTTGGTCCACTGTCAAGCCGCGCAACACCAACGTCAATATGATGGTCATTAGGCTCATGACAACCGCAAACACAACAATGCGTGCCTGTGCGATGGTGGTGGTTGCTTGTTTGAGGCCAAAACGAAGGAGTAACCAGCTCAGTAATGCCAAAAACGCCAACATCAATGTTGTTACAATCATATATATCCTTTTATCAAGTACGTCATTTTAATGAGTACGTCAAATGACGTATGAAATTCAAAGGAATATACGTCGTAAGTTAGATGTAAAGAAGCAGTCGCCATGCTATAATGAAGATGGATTGGGTAATGGGTTTTTGAGGTTTTGGTTTCTCCTTTTGTGTGATGAAGAGCCGCTGCAAATTTGCAGCGGCTCTTTATGTTTCGGGAAGTATAAAATCCGTAAAAGAGATTGCCTATCTATTGCGTTGCTGCCCTGCAGATAGGCAATATGCGACAGTGGCAGCAAAACCCGCATACAAGGTCTATGTCCATCGCGGAGGTCGCATTAGAGAATGCGACTCGTGAACAAAACGGCGTTAGAGAACGCCTACTCCACTATTGTATGTTCCTTTTGCTGCTACTGATCTGCGTTACTGTTACTCCGCAGATAGGCAATCTGCGTTACTGGCTTTTCAGCGCATCACTGCATCTACAACCCGCGCCACACGCGCCGATATCTTGACATCATGGACACGAATGATGTCTGCTCCACGCTCAATCGCCAAAGCACAGAGCGCTGCCGTCCCTTCATCGCGCTCCTCTCTCGGTGCACCACCCAACAGATGACCGACAAACCCTTTCCGCGAAGGGCCAAAGAGCCAAGGGTAGTCGCCTAAAACACCTTCACGAGCCAGCATATCAAAGTTGCGCACCATGTGAATCTGATCCTCAAAGGGTTGTCCATACCCCATACCGGGATCAGCAATTAGCAGCCAACGAGGTAGACCTGCTGCCATCGCTTTATTGAGTTGTTGTTGTAGTTGAATCTGTGTCTTTACCAAAATATCGTCGTGGTCTAGTGGATGGGTTTCGGTGATGCGTGTGCCATATTCGGGGTTGGACGGCTGAGTTTGGTTATACATCACAACCAATGGCGCGTATATCTCCGCCGCAATCTCACAGGTCATTGGTTCAAAGCGCATTCCCCATACATCATTGATGAAATGCGCTCCGGCCTCAATTGCGGCTCGCGCAACCTTGGCGCGGAACGTATCCACAGAAATGGGTACATCAACATGGGTTGAAACTGCCTCAATGATTGGGACAATGCGTTCAATCTCTTCATCTTCGCTGACAAGTTCATGCCCTGGTCGCGTGGACTGACCGCCGATATCTAGACAGTGCGCACCAAAGGCGACAAAAGATTCAGCCTGTGTGACCGCTCGCCCAATACCTCGTTTCTGCTCTGCAAAGAGACCATCCCCTGAAAACGAGTCTGGCGTTGCATTTATAACACCCATGATATAAGTCTGTTTACCCCATGTCCACAGATGTTTGCCCAGCGGCGTCACTCTGGGTAAGGGGGGCATTTTGAGCTGCGTCCATAAGGCGTGAACTGGTTGGCGCAACACAGGATGTACAAAGTCGGGGGCAATGTCCATTAATGGTTGCAACACGAAATCACGTTCGGCCATTCGTGGGTGCGGAATGGTCAATTCATCCTGCTCGACAATCAATTCATCATAAAAGAGAATATCCAAATCAATGGAGCGGGGGCCGTAACGAACAAGGCGTACACGGCCTAACTCATGCTCCGTCTGCTGAAGTGCTTTCAGCAGGTCTGTCGGTGAGAGTACTGTGTGGATGCGGCAAACAGCGTTGAGAAAATCAGGTTGATCAGTGAGATAAGCTGCGGGTGTCTCATAGAGAAATGAAGTCTCATCAATTGTTGCGTAGGATCGCATTGCCTCCAACCCAGCGTGGATGATGGCCGCGCGGTCGCCGATGTTGCTACCCAATGCGATAATGGCTGTGTGTATTTGTGGCATGTTCTCTATCTCTTCTGTGTTTCAAATCAGGGATCAGTTTCCCAATGTCTTCAATAATGTGTGATGTTGCCTCTGGACGCCCATGACACTTTGCCTGTGTTGCCATGCGCTTTAATTGTACAGTGTTTGGACCAAACCAACCAACAACCCAATTGGCGATCTCCTCTGCATCTTCACTATATGTACCCATGTTATTTTCGACAACAAAGGGAACATTGCCTGCCTCTTGCCCTGGCACATAGCCATAGAGAATCATCGGCAATCCACACGCCATCGCCTCGGCAATGACACCAGGCCCAGCCTTGGTCACAAGACAGTCGCTTGCCCGCATCCACTCAGCCATATTCTCAACAAACCCCACAATGACGGTTGGTATCTGCCATGTACGAGCCGTTAGCATCGCATAGAGTTGTGTATCCTGACCACAGATAATGACCAATTGAGCCGTGTGTGTTTGCTTCGATGGGGTTGCCGCGCTCAACTTTTTTGAAAGGGTCTGCGCGATACGGAGTACTGTTCGTTGGTTGGTACGCCCCCCCAAGAGTAGCACCGTCGATAAATCCCGATGCAGCCCGAGTTTTTGACGGAGGTCAGATTTGGACTCATTTGATGCAATTGCGTTTGTAAAGGCTTGACGAATTGGCAATCCATACTGTCGTAACTGCTGTGGGGAGATGCCAGCTTTACATCCGCGTTGATAGGCACTATCGCTCCCCACAAAACATAAATCAGCCTCACTGTGAAACCATAGCGGGTGAATATCAATTAAATCCGTAACAACAGTCACAAATGGCGCATGATAGTCTACTTTTCTGAGCGCGTCTATTGTGAGTGTTTGCACAAAAATGGCATGAACCGCAACAATGAGGTCAGGTTGATAATCAGTAAGCATTTTTTGTGCAGAATGAACGGAAACGGTATGAATCATTTGTTGTAACAAATTTCGCAACCAATCCATCATGGATAGATTCCATACAAGCTGCCAGACCCAAGGGCAATTAGAGATGATGGTATTATAACTCCGCGGCAATAAATTCAAGGGGTATGGAATATGGTCAAATAAAAAATCAATGATTGTTACGTTAACTTGGTTACCAAAATGCTGCTCAAACCCCTCGGCCAATGCCTGTGCACTCGCTTGATGTCCGTTGCCCGTTTTGCTCATGAGGATTAGGATGTGGCATGGTTTGCTCATTGTTTAAGAAGTCGTGGGGCAGTAATCGGTAGGTCAGTAGGTCAGTAGGTCGGTATTCGGTACTGACTTACCGACCTACTGACCCGCTGACCTACCGACCTACCGACCACCGACTCACCCATTAATACGCCCCATCACCCTTCAACACCGCAGGCAGCGTACGCAACAAAATGCCAAAGTCTAAACTTGGGCTCCAATGTTCCGTGTAGTAAATATCCAACAACACCATTTCGTCAAAGGTCAAATCACTACGTCCGCTCACTTGCCACAACCCCGTCATACCAGGATTGACCGAGAGTCGTTTATGATGCCAATCCGCATACGCGTCTACTTCTTTGGGCAGATTGGGACGCGGCCCAATCACACTCATCTCGCCCCGCATGACATTAAACAACTGTGGCAATTCGTCAATACTCCAACGACGCAGAAACGCACCGACCTTGGTACGGCGAGGATCATCGCGCATCTTGAAAAGTGGTCCAGTTGCCTCATTGAGGTCTTGCATATCATCCACAAGTGTATCAGCACCATCAACCATCGACCGGAATTTAAAACAACCAAAGGGGTTTCCATCCTTGCCGATACGCGTCTGTTGATAAAAGATAGGTCCCGGCGTTTCGAGCTTAACCGCGATAGCCGCACAGAGCATCATCGGAAAGCCAATGACCAGTCCAATGGTTGCTAAAGTCAAGTCGGATATACGTTTGATGATCAGGTTCCAACCACGGATCGACATTTCCCGTGTACTGATCAACGGGATTCCATTGAGGTCTTCTACCATCATCTGGTTTTTGGTCAGTTGGAAGAGATTGGGTACAACCTGCGCACGAATATTGTGTTCTTCACAAAACTGAACGATATGCTCAATGGCATTATAACTCTGCCAGGGCAAAGAAATAATGACACTATCAACATACGTTTCTGTCAGGACATGTTCAATATTTTCAATCGGACCCAATGCTTTAAAGGGGCCGATATCGGTACTCGCCTTCTCAGGGTTGTCATCGACAAAGCCGACAAGCTGATAGCCCAAGTCTGGGCGCGCCACAATATTGCGCATCACCATCCGCCCAACATCGCCCGCACCGACCAACAACATTCTCTCGACACCTATCCCATGCTGGCGTAAATAGGCGCGGGTCCAATGGATGACCAGACGGCTTGTACCCAGAAAGAAGGTAATTAAAAACGCTGTATACAAAAATATAAGACGACTATAAAGCATTGGGGTAAAAACAAGGCTAATCGCGATCAACATCACCACCCCCATCATTGTTGCGGTGGCGATCTCATAGGTTTCTTCCATCGGGCCGAGACCACGTTTACGGCTCTTTTGAAATGCATAGATACCTGAGAGATAAAACGTAATCGGCAAGATCATCATCAATGTTACAAAAAAGGGTGCGTACTGTATGAAATTGATATCAAAGGCAGGGTCTACCGAGCGAAACCACTGTAGCTGGTAACGAATGTAGTAGGCTGCGGCGAACGCCACAAAAATTAAGATGATATCCGATAAAAGTAAACTATAACGCCAATAGCTGGTTGGAGCCTGTGTCACCAGCGAAATAAGCAGCTTGCCCAGCTTATTTCGTGTTTCCCCCTTCTTGGCGTTTGGGTAAGAAACTGACATGGGACCTGACATTGATGATTGCGAAATCTTTAGACTGTCAATATCCATTTGTTTAGCAGTTGCCATAGCACCTTTCTGATTAACAATAAACCGCTTCATACATACGAACGGTTTCCTCAGCCGTTTGTTGCCATGAAAATTCACTGGCGCGTTTTAAGCCAAGCACACATAGTTCTTGGCGTAGGGTCGAGTCTTCAATAAAGGGTTTCAGCTTTTCAACCAGCGCCGCCTCCGGGTCTTGTGCATAGGGGTCAAAGAGCAATGCATACCCCCTTGCTACTTCTCCCACACTGCTGGCGTCACTACACAAAACAGGCGTACCACAGGCCATCGCTTCCAATAGCGGCATCCCAAAACCTTCAAACAGGCTGGGATAGACAAATCCCTCTGCGGCTCTATACCAATTGGGTAATTCCTGCGCCGCAATGTAACCTGGGAAAAGTACAAACTCCGCTAACCCAAGTGCTTGCACAAGCTCGAAAATTTCTGCATAGAACCACCCTTTTGCCCCAGCCAAAACCAACTTGACCTCTTGGTGTATGCTGTCTTGGGATAGCTGTGTACGCCATGTCGCAAATGCCTTCACCAGCAGTGACAGATTTTTGCGTGGCTCCAATGTGCCTAGATAGAGCAAGAAACGTTCCGGCAAATTTTTCTCGGCACGAAAGCCTACTAGATTAACATCATTGGGGATAAAGTGGGTATCAACACCGTGATACACGACCTCAATTTTTGTGTGCGGGATATCCATAAATTGCATGACATCGTCCGCAGTTTGCTGGCTCACCGCAATAATGCGTGTCGCCTTGTGTGTGCTGGCTCGACATAAACGGGTCAGATAGGTGCGTTTTAAGCGCGGGAATTTCTCTGGCATTCGGATAAAGCTCAAATCATGCACAGTCACAACTGATGGCAATTGGGTAGACAGGGGCAAGATATTCACAAGTCCATGCACCACATCGGCCTTGATACGCCGTAACTGTTGAGGTAGGATGGTCTGCTCCCACGCAATCCGCGCTAAGGGTTTTTTGAGTTGAGTGGATGTCACTTGGAAATTGATTCCTTCGGCCTCAAACTGTTGATCATTGATAAAACTTGTAAACACGTTGGTTGGAGAATCTGTATTTGTGTTCTCAACAAGTTGCCCCATGTATTTCAACAAATTTTGACTATAGTGACTCACCCCTGCCCCACGATAGGATTCGTCCGTGTTGAGCAACTGTGCGTTAATGGCAACGTGCATAGTGACTTACAAGTAAGTAACACAGGCATCCTGCCTGTTACAGGCAGGATACCTATGTTACTTTCACATTTATCTAGATCGTTTTAACAACTCTTCATACACATCAACCGTTTGACGTGCAATTTGTTTCATCGTATAGGTTGACAATACTCGTTGGCGTCCTCGTTTTCCCATTTCGACACAATAGGTACGGTCATCAAGACAACGTTGTAAATGTGCGCACAATGCCGATACATCATCTTCTGGGAAAATGAACCCTGCATCACCGATGACGTTGGGGATCTCCCCACTGTTACTCCCAATCACAGCCACCTCGGTCGCCATTGATTCAATCAGTACACGGCCAAACTGCTCTTTCCAGCTAGGGATGGTACGACTTGGCAACACAAATACATCCAATTGCTGATAAAATGCTGGCATAGCATCACTCGCCAAACGCTGGGCAATATCCACACGATCCGCAATGGCTAACGTGTCGGCCAATGTTTGCAAACGTCCCTGCTCCTCACCCGCCCCAACAAGCGTCAGGAGCCAATCACCCTGCAATTTCGCACAGGCGCGCAGCAATACATCCAATCCCTTCTCCGACAAAAAACCACCTGCATATCCAATATGAAATGGCTGACTATTTTTGTTACTAGGCTGCCCTGATTTTGGCGAAAAAATTTCTGGGTCAACCCCAAATTGTGGAATAATTCGCACATTACTCTTTTCTTTATCATACCCTTTTTTGTGCAAAACATCAACTGCCGCCTGGTTGCCAGCAATTGCAACGGGTGTTTGCGCATAATTTGCCTGCTCAAACCAGCGAAAGGGTGGCGGGTAACGACGGTGTAAATTCTGCCATGTAAAAAACGTCACAGCCGCCTTCACCTTTTTGGCGGCGCGCAAACCCAACCAAGTCGCAAGATTATACGGCTCTTCGTCCATATGGACAACTTCGGGCGATAGTTGTTGCAATTCACGGGCAAGGGTGGGGTAGTGGTGCAGATGGAAATTGCCATTGAATCGAATGGGAATCACCTTCAACGTATATCCTTGCGTATGGCTGCGTTCAACGTCTTGACATCCCCGACGATCACACCACGACGGTGGGACCAACACGGTCAAATCCACACCAAGCGCGGCAATTTCCTCGGCTTTGCGTTGATATGCACCGACGACGAGGGCTTTGCTAATCATGACGACTTTCATATGCTATCTGAATGTCGAAACTGATCATTACTTACGATATCCATTGTGTCAACACCTCATTCTCTGGATTGTAGACGAGTAATTTTAGTTTATGCTCTCGAATAACTGCCTGCGGGAATTGACCTAAAAAAATGAACTGGCATACATCTTTTGCAGCCATAAAAATTTTAATCCTCTGTATACGTCTCCAAGACAGGCTCATACCGACAACAACACCCACGCGGTGACGTACACCCCTCTGGTGGTAATGCTGGCGCACGGCTCACCAAATATTCCTTGCCCAGAATAGGACGACATTGCTGACAGGTATACGCATCATCCGGTCCCACAATCTCCAGACGCCGCACATGATCGCCGCCCTTACACCGTTGCCATGTCTCCTGATTATCCACATACAATGATAGCTGATAGGCACGCCAATAGACCACATCAATAATAGACATTGACTCTCCATCTAAATCAGGTGTCACCAACTCTGTTTCTGACTGCACATAATCGGGGATATCTGCTGGGTCCAGTTGCCAAAATGCCCCCCACATGTGCTGCTCGGCAGCATAGAGTTTTAGCCACCCTGCTGTTTGATGACTCAACCCTTCGAGCAGTGGATGTTCGAGATACAGGATACGTCTTGTCAACGCACTGTGACTCAACTGCGGTTCTGGTCCAGTCCAGTCGGCCTCACCCAGTGGGAAATGCGCCTCATAGTTACGCCGCAACGTCAACGCCTCACCAGTATCACGCTCCTCTAAGGCTTGGCGCACCTTGGGCATAATCGCCGCCCGCGCCTTGTCCAGCCGTTCCTGATATATCGTAACATAGATTTGCGCATCATCGCCTATCTGATAGCTGACAGTTTTATTTGCACTTTCATCAGGATTTGCCGTTTGATTTTCAGGCTGATGTGCCGTAACCAGCCATCCCTGTTTTTCAAACAATGCAATGGTCTCGTCATAGGGTTGTGGCAACACACGGTTCCACCGCTGTTGCTCCTGATGTGTGTGTGGCGGACGCGCATCCATAAACTGTGCGAGTAGCTCAATCTGCGCATAGTCCTGTTTGTTTTCAGATAAAGCGAGTTTCTCGCCATTTAGTCGTTTGCCTGTGAATAGTTTTTTTAGAAAGTTCATGAATGTTTTGTTCTAAGTTGGACTGAAGAGTGTTTGTAACCAGTTCATAAAAATTTGTGCTTGCTGGGCATCAGCGGTAAGTGTCTTTTCGGTGATAGCTTGACCCATCGGTGTTCCAGGGAGTTTCTGCCATGCGAGCCATGTATGGATGAATGCTTTACTTCGATGTTTACGATAGCGATGACAATTTGCGGCCTCAATTTCGTCGAGAATTTTTTCGGCGTATGGGATCAATTTATCATCATCGGGAATCAGATAACGTACAAAATCCTCAAGAATACCGGGGCTTTTATTGTCAGGCATAATCCATATCCCAATTTTAGGAACTTCCTCATATGGAGGTTCAACGATAGTCCCTTCTGGGTTTGGTGAAACAGGGCAATCGTATTCTATGCCAGAGGCTTTCACCAACTCTCTGACTTGCATCCAACGGTTTCCTTCATCCGCATCAATCACAATTCCGACTACATCATATTCATCAGCCTGAATCACTATATCAAACATTTCCAGAAGAGCATCAACCCCATTGGCCGCTGCGCCAATATCTTTTGGTAATTCAATATTGACACTTAATGACGGTGATTTCTTTTTATATAAATTTTCAATAAAATATTTATCATCACGCCCTTCTACAAGTAAAATTGATTTGGGACGCGTTCTAATTATCGGCGTCATCGTATCTCAATATCCTGTGACACAGCAAAAACGAGTCGATCTGCATTATATTTCTGTGCATGAATTTTCCCTCTGCGTCTCTGCAGCCGAAACAACGCACCCAACTCTCTTTCCTCTGATAAATAAAGTGCCTCTGCAAATGAGCGTACACAGTCTTGGCTATGTGTTGTTGCAAAGACCTGGATATTATACTGCTTTGCGACTTTAAAGATGACTTGCCAAATGTCTGTAATAACGCGATAGTGTAAACCCGTGTCAATTTCATCAATTAACAGGTATCCATTGGCAGAATTAACAAGCATTAAACCCAAAGTTAACGCTCGATGCATTCCCTCACCCATACTACCGAGTGGAATAGGCATTTTGTGTTGTTCATGCCGTACAAGTATTTTAGGCTTTTCGTTTCTCTGGGCAATAAAATCAATGTCTATTATTTTTTCATCTAAAAGCCGTAATATTTCAAGCAGTTGGTCTTGCTCAGGCTTTAACGCAATATTAATCCAATGTTGATATAAAGTCGTTACTGACAACTGCATAATAGGTATGTAATTAAATGATTCAATATCTTCAGGCACACCCCGTCCCAGTGTTATAAGATCACCGAAGGGATTATTGTTTTCAATCCTTTCCAGAATTGGACCGATGTTGTTATATATAAAATGCAAGTGATATATTTCATTTGTATTATTCTTGATAGAATCCAATCCTAAAATAGACTTAGGTGCGATAACGGCTTTATGTACACACGAAAGTTCAAATTTAAGTTGACTCGACTCAATAATAAAAGAAATATCTTTGTCAAGGATATGCTTTCCAAATAAATGTGCAACATCATGACCCGAAATCGTATCCTCGCCATTAATGTTTGCCGCAATTTCTCCGCGTTGTCCAAGAAGTTGATAGATCACAGGGGGATATTTCTGGTTAACTAATAGATATATTGCCTCTAGCAGACTTGTCTTGCCCACGTTGTTCTTGCCAACCAATAAGTTTACACGCGCCAGATCATCAATCATAAATTCATCAAAAAGACGATAATTTTGAATTTTTACAAAATCTAACATGATGCCTCCTACGAACGCCATGCTTGTTGCCGAGATGCCCACCACTTCCCCATTTCCTCACGCAAAACCGGAGACGGTGGTAACTGTGTATAGTCAATTCTACCGGGATACCGAAAATCAAACTGAACTTGATGGAGGACGCTCATTAAATCCAATGGTGCATCCGAGTCATCTAACAATAGAGGGACCGGAATTGTCGGTAACGGTTGGTTGAGCGCAATCGGCCAGATTTCAGAAACTCGTTGTGCATTAAACTCAGCGCGATTTACAATAAGGACATAGTCTGTATCGAGAGGTGGTGATTCGAGTTCGGGACCAGGGTGAGTTCCGCGACGGATTAAATCAAGTTCTATCAAATGAACGTCTGAGTGCAAGATTTGCATGCGCTTCTCACGATATTTGTGCAACCCTTGCCCAATTTTATTCACGGGTGATAGCAGTTCAATCGCGGTAATCAATGCATCTGTTGCCGTTTCATAAATCTGGATTGCTCGAGTTTTCTCAGCATCAGGCATGGGTACAGTTCGTTTAAGAGGGGCTATGATTTTCTTTGTTTCAATTTTTGTGAGCGTAGGCTCCAGTATAGTTGTTGCACCATTGATGGTTGGTTTATTTCTAAAAACGGCGGCATCAGGATATTGCTGATGATTGCCCACCGTAATGCCTATCTCTTGTAGGACTGTGCGGACTTCGACATCAGCATAATATTTGGGATAAATCAGTGGGTTTAACTGGCGCGCAATTTCAGTAGCAAAATTATGGTGAAAACTCCGCCATAGGTGTCGGCTCTCAAGATAAGGGTCCATCCCCGGAAAAGGTGATTCCATCTTGCAACTCTCTTTCCAGCAGAACTGCTGAACCTTGCAGACAAACCGATGTCTTATTGACGTTCGACATTATACATCGAGATCGCTGGGTTTTGCACATCACAGCTATGATAAAACGGAGGCCGCACAAATTCATAAACGAACTTCGCCATCTCCACATTCTTTTTACACTCACTCCATAATGGCCTCACAATCGCCCACTACAATGAGGGCAACTGCACATCACAAACAGAAACAACTCAGATGCGCAGGGGTGACAATAACTATCGTTGAATATATACAAACAAGGTTGTAGAATGAGTCTACAATAGTAAATAACAATTTGAAAAGGTGAATCACAATGAATAAGTTGATGAAATTTGGTCTGGCAGCGGTGACAGTTGCCACAGCGGGTATCTTAACAATCAGCAGCATCTCATACGCCCAAGATACCGTTCAGGGCGGCAATGACTCAGCAGGTGCGCCAGGATTGATTGAGCGAGGTCAGCGTTTCTTCCAGCAGGTTGGCGAACGTGGACAGCGGGGCTTCCGTGGCGGTGAACGCGGCGAGCGTGGGCCATCATGGCTTACCCGTGAAGAGAAGGCCGAAATTGCCGCAGGTGTATTGGGGATGACGGTTGAGGAGTTGGAAGCAGCCAAGGAATCAGGCACAAGTATGGCTGAGTTGCTGGAAACAGCAGGGTTGACCAAAGAGGAATTTAAGGCGGCCATGCAACCCGGACTGATTGCAGAGGTCAATGAGGCGGTTGCAGATGGCGATTTGACACAAGAACAGGCCGATGTCATCATTGAGCGGATTGAAAGTGGCGAGTTTGGGCATGGCCGTCATGGGAAGCGTGGACATCGTGGTGGTCCTGCCTTCTTAGAGCGAGGTGAGCACAAGGAAATTGTTGCAGGCGTTTTGGGTATGACGGTTGAGGAACTGGAAACAGCCAAAGAAGCAGACACAAGCATGGCTGAGTTGATTGAGTCTGCCGGCCTGACCGAGGAGGAGTTCAAGGCCGCTATGCAGACAGCCGTGATTGAAGCCGTCAACCAAGCGGTTGCTGATGGTGAGATTACACAGGAACAGGCAGACCGCATCATTGAGCGCATTGAGAGTGGCGACGGATTTGGCCGAGGCGGACGTGGCGATGGTGAAGGGCAGGGTGAAGGTCGCAGCCGTCGAGGTGGTCCCGGACGTGGCTTTGGCCCAGGGCAAGATGGCGGTGAAGCACCCGCACGTGGCTTTGCACCTGCACCACAAAATAGCGATGCATAATCTACAACGATAAAGTTATCGTTTAAATAGTCCAGTATCCTGCTCTTATTCATGAGCAGGATACTGACGCGTCTGTAAATATAGAGGACAAGTAAGCGAATTAACCATTTTTGCTCACTTGTCCTCTTTTTTTATTTCAGATATAATAGGACACCATCGTGATTTAACCATTTTTTTGCGAGGATATTATGCAAACCAGCATTACCAATGAGATGATTGAGCAATATCATCAAGAAGGGTATTTTATTCTGGAAGGCGTCATGACTGACGAACAGATTGAAGGGTTGCGCAAAGAGTGCCAACGTTATATTGACACATTTGATGCAGAAATGGAGGCCAAAGGCGTTACTTCACTCGGCATCAATCATTACAAAAAACGCTATTTTATTAGCAACCGCGGTGCGGATAGTGCGATTATCAACAGTTTTCTCTTCAGTCCACTAATGGGCAATGTGGCGAAGTCCACATTGGGCGATACAGCATACCTATTTCATGAACAATATGTGGTGAAAGCTGCCGAGGTTGGCACAAAGTTTGGCTGGCATCAAGATTCAGGCTACGTCGGCCACTATCATCGCCCCTATCTTTCTTGCTGGTGTGCCTTAGATGACATGACCATCGAAAATGGCACGATTTTTGTCCTACCCTATGAACGTGCGGGGATGACACCCGATGACCTGTTTGACCATACCATTGAGGAAGGGTCCAATGACAAGATTGGCTATCGTGGCGACGACCCCGGTGTACCCGCCATCGTGCCTGTTGGCAGTGTCGTTGTCTTCTCCAGCCGTACCTTCCATCGTAGTGGGACCAACACAACGGATAAAATGCGTCGCTCCTATTTGGCGCAATACTCTGCCGAGCCGATTATGAAAAGAGATGGCAGCGGGCTATGGGCACAAGCCATTCCCCTGTTACAAGATGGGCAGTTGATGACAAGGTGACAAGGTGTGGGGGTGTGATGGTGTGATGGTGTGATGGTGTGATGGTGTGATGGTGTGATGGTGTACTTCTGTGAGGGTGTAAGTGGGTGAGGGTGTGAGGGTGTTAGGGTGTGAGGGTGTGAGGGTGTGAGGGTGTG
>JBCCFC010000216.1:0-13648 GCA_039029935.1 Chloroflexota bacterium | reverse complement strand
TATTCGGTCTGATAGGTGGCAAGCACCAAGTCCAAATCAATATCCCCATCAAGGTCGGCCCATGCAAAGGTATAGGCGCGCTGTGAGGCACTGAACCAATCTAAGCGCGTGAACCCATCAATATGCCCTGTGCTTCGTGGATGCTCACCCTCAGCAGGGTTGAATTCTCCTTGATTCATCCAAACCCAAGGGCGTGTTTCTCGGTGCGCAAAGACAATATCCTGCCAGCCATCGCCGTCTATATCGACAATACTCACCGCCCGCGACTGTCCATGTGGGAAGGGTTGCTTGCGAAATTTCAATGCACCCTCATTCCAAAAAATGGCATTTGCCCCTGCAAGGTTTGCCATCACTAAATCCAAATCGCCATCGCGGTCAAGGTCATTGACGGCCAAACCCGCACCGTTGCTATCAAAGGTGCGGACCACATCGCCATCAATTGCCGTGATATGGTCGAGTGGATGAGGAATGAAATGACCAGCGCAGTCGTCCACATCCAATGGCATGTAGGCGTAATGGTCGATAGTGAGTGTGGTTGGCGTGGATGAGAGGGTCAATGGTGTGCAGCCAGTCGCAAGGCATAGGATGACAAACAGGATGACTGACCAGTGCTGGCGTATGGTGTTCAATATGCTTTGTTCCGTAATAAAAGTCTTATGACTGCCATTTTTCACAACCGCGAAAAGGAAAGTGTTCGTCCTCCCTATATTGTGGAAAGGCACGATAGGTGTTGATACCCGATTCGGCATAACCGCGAAACAGAAACGTGGGCCAGTCCGTGTTCAGGATTCGTGTGGTTGCAGGGATGTATTGATAGGTTCCGCCACGTCGCCAGTGATCACTGGTGTTGGCATTGGAGCCGTGAATGATGTGGGGATGATGAACAGACACATCACCCGCTTCCAAGATGATATCCACAGCATTGACCTCATCCGCCAGATTTTGGTCCATGCCTGTCAAAAGCACATCTGGCGGGTCGTCAGGGTTTCGGTGTCGTTCTTGGAGCGTCATATGTTGTGTGCCGGGGATAATGCGTACACATCCATTCTCCGGTGTGGAGGCCGTATACGCCACCCACTGTGTCACGACATTCATCGGCTCCAGAGGCCAATAGTTGCCATCTTGATGCCAAGCGATCTTGCGGCCTGTGTTGGGTGGCTTGGCGATATAGTCTGCCGCAAAGAGTGCGATGTTGGGTCCCACCAACTGTTCGGCAATGTCGAGCAAGCGGTGGTCGCTCACCAGTCGAATCCAAAATGGATCATCGGGAACCAGTGAATAGCCCAACAACTCTGGACGCAGGTCAGGATGCCTCTGGATTAGCCAATCAATGTGTTGATTCGCCTCGGCAACCAAATCAGCATCCAGCACTTGGCGGATAATCACATAGCCATCGCGGTCATAGGCAGTCTTCAGTCCTCGTAGATGTGGATAGATAAATTCTGTCATTGTTGATTCTTCATGAAAATTTCGATAGGCTTTGTCTTTTCTGCAATTTGTTCAGCAGCGTATCCAACTGTCATTGTAGAGTCAAATGGCTGATCTATGCAAACAGCCAAAAAGAGTGCCCGTTTCGTAAGTCCCGTCAGTCATTGGAGAAAATTCAACCATTCATCATCCACCAACATCTATGATATAATCAAATCTCTCTAACCCGCTTGAGCCATATCCAACCAATCACAAATCAATTTGTTTCACAAAGGAAGAAGGAAACCAACATGACCAAACCAACAGCACAACGACCAAACATCATTATTATCACAACCGACCAGCAGCGCACCGATAGCCTCAGTTGTTATGGCAGCGATTTTACACATACGCCCAATTTTGATCGTCTCGCCAGCGAAGGGGTTCGCCTCGACCGGGCGTACTGC
The DNA here is from genome assembly GCA_039029935.1 of Chloroflexota bacterium. GTDB lineage: Bacteria > Chloroflexota > Anaerolineae > Caldilineales > Caldilineaceae. Next base: position 11,774 of record JBCCFC010000216.1, on the reverse strand, counting down.
ACCAACCCCGTCTGTACCCCATCCCGTGTCTCGCTGTTTACAGGCAAACAGGTCAGTCGACATGGCGCGTGGAACGTGGGTGTCAACTGTGATGAGGAGCAGCGCATGATTTCGCATCTGTTGACGGATGAAGGCTATCGTACCCATTATATCGGCAAGGCGCATTTTCAAGCATTTAACGCAGACCGCGCCACCACGCGTGAAGCGCAGGAGGGTTGGGCGACTGGCTATGATGATGGCTGGGATGGTCCCTATTATGGCTTCCAAACAGTGGAATTGGCACATGGACACACCACCTATGGCATCAGTGGGCATTATGGTGCATGGCTCCACAGCCAAGCGAGTGCCGAAGAGATTGCCTCTTGGTCGCAAAGTGAGATGGTCGGTTCACGGGCGTTTGGCTGCGAGGCACGTGATTGGTCGATTCCGTTGAAATACCACAACAGCGTGTGGACGGCGGATCGCACGATTTCGTTTCTGCAAGAACAGGTCAATGCACAGCCCTTTTTGTTGGCAATTGGTTTTCAGGACCCACACCATCCTCATGCCGTGCCAACCGAATTTACGAACCGAGTTGAGCCCAACGATGTGCCGTTGCCTGATTATATCGAGGGTGAATTAGAAGAGCGCCCCACGCACTTTATGACCGCCCGTCGTGGTGAGTTAGAGCAGGCATCGACACGGGGTGCCTTCCCAATGGCGGGTCAGGGGCGCGGTCATGATTATCGTGGTATCCCAGAGGCAGAAGCACGGCTGGGGCGAGCGTATTATTACAGCATGGTCAAGTTGATTGACGAACAGTGTGGTCGTATTTTTGATATGCTGGACGAGTTGGGCATGGCCGACAATACCATCGTAATCGTGACATCGGATCATGGCGAACTGCTGGGTGATCATGGGCTGTGGATGAAGGGGCCGTTTATGTATGAGCAGCTTATCAACATCCCTTTGCTGATTCGGTATCCAAACGGGTTTAGCAGTGGGCAGGCGACTTCATCTCTGTTTAGTCTTGTGGATGTTGTGCCGACCTGTCTTGCTGCGGCAGGTGTAGGGATACCAGCCGATGTGGATGGGGTCAACATGCTGCCGATGCTGTGTGGGGAAGTGGATGATGTACGCGAGAGTGTGTTGGTCGAGACAGTGGATGATCCGCAGAAACTACGGCTGAAAACGATTGTCACAGAGACGCATAAGTTGACTTGGTATGCAGGGCAAACGGGTGATGCCCCCTCTGGTGAGTTAGTCGACTTGGTGGCAGACCCCGCTGAAAAGGTAAATCGCTGGCATGATCCCGCCTATGCTGCGGTGAAGATGGCCTTGTTAGGACAGCTATTGGACTATGCAGAACCATTGGCCGTGCGGTCGGATCGTGTTGCCTATGCCTAAAACACCTGTTGACAGATTGTTGGGTGAGGTCGCTGAATTGCTTGTTGATGTGTCGTTTGGTCTTGTCACTATTCACTGTTATAATAGACGCCACTAATTAAACCGAGCGTTTGTTCTGAAAATATAGGAGTCGTAGTTTAATGGGTATTTTAGAAAAGACAATTGAGAATCAAGTCGTCGCTACACCCTCGAAAACCCAAAATGGTGTCCCGCCTGTTGCGGACTCAACCATAAATTCAACCATTCTTACCATAGATGATGTCACAAACTATCAGTCTCCCCTGTATACAAATGGCAAAAGTCAAAATGGCGCAAGTGACGAAGCACCCGAAGAAGATCCGTTTCGCTATGGCTGGCGAATGGTGGAGCGCATTGCAGACGACGGAACCGAGACCTATGACCAAATACCATTAACATTGGAGGACCTCCTCCACCCACAAGAAGGGGATCACAGAGTGCAAAACATTGGACACAGTAAATATGGTTTTTATTTCCATGCTGCTGCGAGACGACAGATTGAGCGACCACCGGGGTTGGTGACATTTGATGTCCGTATGGACTGGCGAGTTCCCGGCGTGAAGCCATTGGGACCCGATATCGCGGTTATTAAAAATGCACATGTCACAGGGGAAATCAAAGGCACCTATGTCGTTGGGGTGGATGGCGATGCACCCGAAATGGTGATGGAGATCACATCCCCTGAGACACGCAAACAGGACTTTGGCACTAAGTTGGAGCTAATGCGACAAGTACGGCTCCCCTATTATTTTATTGTTGATTTGGTCGCCAACCCTGAAAATCGTCGCATTTATGGCTATGAACTTGTCAATGAGGGCAAATCAGCACACTATGTCCCAATTGAACCCAATGAGCAGGGTTGGGTATGGATGGAACCAATCCAGTTGTGGTTGGCGCTAGAGGACGGAGATGTGTTCTGCTATGATACTGATGGCAATCTCGCCTTGGACCATGATGAAGCACTCCGGCAAATGGAGGCGGAAAAAGCTCGCGCGGATGCTGAACAACAGCGGGCGGATGCTGAACAACAACGGGCGGATGAGGCAGAACACCATAGTCAGGTTGAGAAACAGCGGGCGGATGCTGAACAACAACGGGCGGATGAGGCAGAACGCCATAGTCAGGTTGAGAAACAACGAGCGGATGAACTAGCTGAACAGAATCGACGCTTGCTGGACCGCCTTGCTGCACTTGGTATCGATCCAGAATCGTTATAGGCTACTTGTATGATGATTGACGACTACATGAAAGGTTAAACGATAACATGCAACAGAACTATCGCGTTGCGTTAGTGGGGACGGGTGGCATTGCCCGTGCCCATGCCACTGCTTGCTCATTGACTGACCAAGCAGATCTTGTTGCGGTGTGCGATGTCTCACCGGACGCCTTGGACCGATTTACCCAACAGTTTGACGTCCCACAAACGTATACAGACCTCGATGCGATGCTCCATCACGCAGACATTGACATTGCGATAATCTGCACTTGGGGCGTCTTTCATACGGAGTTGGGCATTCAGATTGCCGAATCCAAACAGGTCAGAGCGATTTTATGCGAAAAACCATTTACCCAAACTGCAACGGAAGCTCTTGCCTTGGTTGCGGCGGGACACAAGAATAACATCCTCGTCGCCGAAGCCTTTAAATTTCGTCATCATCCCATGCATTTACGGGCAAAAGAGATTCTTGACCAAGGAGGTATCGGTGACCTCCTCGCGGTACGTAGCACCTTCTGTACAAACGCTCCAGCATACCGTTTGCAACCGGCACTCAATTGGCGCTATAACCGCAGCAAAGGGGGCGGGGCCATCTACGACCTGGCCTGTTATAATGTCCATCAAGCTCGCTTTGTCTTTGGTGAAGAACCACAGATCGTTTTTGCGGCGCAAATGCCGGGGGCAGAGGTGGATATCTCGACATCCATCTCGCTTGTCTTTTCAGGGGGGCGCACAGCACAAATTTCGGTCAGCTTTAGTGCATGGCAATCTCAATATGTTGAGATGGTCGGGACACATGGCATGTTACGGATGGACAGGGCGTGGAATAATGAAAATCAGCCCGTCGTTCTGGAACACCATACAGCAGACGAGATTAGGCATTTCAAATTTAAACCCGTTCATCAGTTTGTCTTTCAGCTAGAGCATCTGTGTACATGCCTCGATGGAAACACACCTCACCGCATCCCGCCGGAACATAGCATTGCGCAGATGAGGGTACTGGATGCTATCGCTGAATCAATGAACACAGGGAAGGCTGTTGAGCTATAGGAGAAGCACACCATGAATAAAAAAGTCGCCATTATCGGCCATACTGGACGTGGGAATTATGGACACTATCTGGATGAAGCCTTTGTCGGTGTTGATGGTGCTGAGATTGTCGCTTTGGCTGACCCCGATGAAACGGGGCGTCAGCAGGCCATCGAGCGTACAGGCGCGCAGCGGGGATATGCGGACTATCGACAGATGCTTGAGACGGAGGAGATCGATATTACGGTCATTGCGACACGTGAGATCGGTGACCACTTTGATATAGCGATGGCCGCTGCCGCAGCAGACACCCATATTTATATTGAAAAACCGATTGCCGCCTCGCCTGCACAGGTAGACAAAATGGTGGCCACCTGTGATGCGAACAACAAACTGCTGATCTTGGGCTGTCCGTGGCGAGGGCATCCACCCATTCAGCAGGTCGCCATCCCGCTGATTAAGTCCGGCAAAATTGGCGAACCGCGACTAGCACGCATCCATTGTATGAACGGACATGAAGGCGGCGACCAGATGTTCATCGACCTCTATCCCCACTTCTTTGATTTTCTTGGGCAGGTTTGGGGTCAACCGCTTTGGTGTCATGCCCATATTACGCAGGATGGTCGCGATGTCACACCGGAGGACCTCAAGCAAGGAGCCGAAGGCATGGGGCTGGTTGCGGGCAATGGCATCCGTGCCTATTATGTCTTTGAGAATGGCTTTGCCGCTGATGTTGAGTCATACGAAGGCGATCACGATAGAGAGCGTCCCTATCGCATTGACATTCATGGAACCGAAGGCACATTGTCGCTACCAGGCCCGATGAGTAATCAACCGGATATTTACTATCACCCGCGCGTTGCCCCACGCCTCTTGAACGATGATCGCTGGGAAGTGATTCCCTCGGACCCGCCACCCGATGACAAGAAGTGGGTCAATGCACACAAACGCATGGCGCGGTCTATGCTTGATCTACTTGACGGTCGCAAGCCAGAATTTGAATTGCTTGATGGACGAACAGCGCGCGAGCATGTCGCGTGGGCAATGGCGGCTCATGCCTCACATATCGCTGGTGCGCGGGTTTCATTGCCGCTGGCAGATGCTGAGAATCCATTTGATTCATGGCACTAATGGTGTACTCTGGATAATGCTTATTCAATCGTTCTCTTCCATGCCATTGTATACTCTGCACAGCCTGTCTGTTCATCCAGCCCCTCGGATATGATGACAAATCCCTGTTGCTGGTAAAAGGAGATGGCCTGCATGTTCTGAACATAAACGGTCAGCTTTAAGTTTTTGTGTTGTGACTGTATAGTCTGTATCAGTGCTGTGCCAATCCCTTGCCGTTGTGCTGTAGGGTCAACAAACAGTAGGTGGATGAAATCGCCCTTGAGAACAAGAATGCCTTGGATGATTGCATCCACCACGTACACATAGCCCTGCGCTCCGGGTAAGTATTTGTCTTTGAGGTCTGGCAAATTGTCTCGCCAAAATGAACTTGGCACAAAACCATGCGCCTCAATTGACCCAGCTAACCAAATTTCTGCGGCTCGTTCAATATCACTGTCCCGAAATTTTCGGATATTTCTGCTTATCAACTGCGTCCCTCCTCATCCCTCAATAAGGGGTCTGTCTCATATGGTAACGTCTGATTTGCTAGAGAATCCTGAACAACTTACTGCTGAATGGCTGACACGTCGTCTGCAACAAAATGGCTATCTTGCTGATGGCGAAGTTCTGTCGATTTTGTCCAAACCGCTTCAAAAACAGCATCGTTCGCTGCTCGTCACCTACTCATCACAGGTTGAGGAACCATTGCCACGGAAGTTCATTCTAAAATGGTATCCCTCAACCTATCCTCATGGCGTCAACGAAGGGTGGTTTTATCGACAGGTTGCATCAGCTATGCCCATTTCGCCAGCACCAGCCTGTTATGATGTGGTGATAGACGATGCGTCTTGGCAAACCCACATCTTATTGGCGGATTTATCAGATACCTATTTTATGCCCACATTCCCTTTCAACCAACTGTCCGAGCAACAGGTTCTATCTATTGTGGATGCCTATTGCCAATTTCATGCGTTTTGGTGGGATCATCCTCGGATATTTCAGGACAATTTTCTCAAGGCGAGGGGCAGTGAGGTCACTCATGCAGCGACATCCATATCAGTGATTCAAGAAAGTCAATGTTATTTTGCAGACAAGGCACTACCACGATGGATGGACCAGTATAAAGCGTACATACAACCAGAGTGGCAAACCATCTGTGAGAAATCCATTACGGCCTGGGCCGACTTATTTAGCCAGCGTATAGCAAACAAGAAAACACTGACACTTATTCAAGGCGACGCCCATTTAAACAATGTACTATTGCCCCGCCAGCAAGGACGACGGTCTATCCTCATTGATTGGGAGGGCTGGATACGTGGCGTCGGGGTCTGGGACTTGGCGCGCATGTTGCTCATCTCCCAATTTCCGGTTGCCAAGCGACGTTCGCTTGAACAAAAATTGCTGTCCCACTATCACACTCGGCTGACTGAATTGTGTGTTGATAACTACCGTTTGCAGAACTGCCATGACGATTATCGGCTTTGTGTTCTTGCCAATATTCCACATGTACTGGCATATGGTGATCCCCCGTATATGGAATCAGCCATGCAAGCGTTCAGAGACTGGCATTGTGAAGAATTATTAGCATAGGACCTGTAGGTAGATGAGTTGTTGTAGGGAATCACTATCTGTGCAGTTTTTCTACTACCTCTGGTATTGTCATTCCTGAGAAGTCAGGAATCCATGCTTGCAACCAGAGTGAATTCCTGACTTCTCAGAGCCTGCCCTCACAAAGGTGGGGGAATGACAGGCCAAAACTGCAAAGATAGTGGAAATATGTGTATGCGTATTTACGCGGCAACCTCTTCAACTTCCCACTTCTGCTTCGGCACAGGCATCAACGTAAACTGCTCCCAATGATACTGATATTTCTCCGACTTCCACCCCGCATACACCTCCGGCCATGTCAACCGATTCTGATGGGGTGTCAACACTTTTTCCATCACCGGGTCCGAGGCACTTTGATAGCGATAGTCAACCGACAGCCGCAGTTGATTGCCCGATCTGTTGGGCAACCCTTTGTGTACAGTGTGGCTGTGGAAGAAAAGCATGTCCCCCAGATTGAAGGTGCTGGACACCCATTCCCCATCAACATCCTCAGTATGTGTACGTAGACCACCCGCCCCCAATGAGCGCGACACGGGCAGAATCCCCACCTTGTGTGAGCCAGTTAATACGGTCAACCCGCCCATATCTTCGGGACACGCACCCAATGGCATCCAAGCCGTCCACACATCGGGCGTTCCCTGAATATGGACAAAATCTTGGTGCGCAGGTGTGGTATGCTCGTCGGCATTGGGAAAGATGACACGGGCGATGTTGCTGGGCTGTAACAACACATCCGGCCCCAAAATGCGCTCTAGGCAATCATAGATAGCGGGGTCATGTGCCAGTGTGTTGAATGACTCGAGTTTGAGGATGGTGTCATAGACGGGTGTGAATTCCGGTGTCCCCGCCAAACGCACCGGATGCGTGGTGATGCCATCCATTGGGTCTGTACCCTCATCAATCCAGCCAACATCGCGAATGATGGCCGTGATGTCACGCCGTGTTTCGAGGACGGATTCTTTGTTGACAAAATCGCGGAAGAAGAGATAGCCGTCGCGTTTGGCGCGCTGGCGTAGTGCTTCTGTGTTATGTTGAATGTCATTGGATTCGATGAATGGTTTCATATTGTTAGTTTCCTTTTTTACACACTCGCATACGGATCGGCCGCATCCCGCAACCCATCCCCCACAAAGTTAAACGCCAAAATACTCACAATCACAAACAACGTTGGAATGAGCAGCCAAGGGGCCAATGCTAACACACGGATGGCTTGGGCATCTCTGAGCAGAACGCCCCAACTGATGGCGGGTGCTTGCAAGCCCAAGCCGATAAAGCTGAGGGCGGTTTCGCCAAGAATCATCTGTGGAATCGCCAAAGTCAGGCGGGCGATGACAAAGCTCATAAATGATGGCAGCAGGTAGCGGAAGATGACGCGCAGGTTGCCTGCACCATCTAGCTCGGCGGCACCGACAAAGTCCTCTTCACGCAGCGAGAGGAAGCGGCCACGCACTTCGCGCGCAATCTGGGTCCAGTTGACAATCGAGAGGATGATGACAATGGCAAAGTAGGTACGGACAACGGGCCAGTCAGGTGGCAGGGCAACGCTCAAGGCCATCCACAGTGGCAGTGTGGGAATGGCGCGTAAGGACTCGATGAGCCGTTGGATGACGGTATCGACGACACCGCCGAGGTAGCCAGATAATCCACCGAGTAGGATGCCGAGGAAGAAGCTCATGGCGACGCCGACCAGACCGATTGTGAGCGAGATGCGTGAGCCGTAGACAATGCGTGAGAACAGGTCGCGGCCAAAGGTGTCGTGACCGAGCAGTGAAATACGGGTATTGCCCTCGCTATCTGGGTCTTTGAGGCCAAATAGATGGATGCTGCTCTCCCATTGTCCCCATAGTTTATAGGGATCACCCTCGACAAAAAAGTAGATGGGTTGGCGAATGGTTTCGTCCGGCGTGTAGATGGTGGCAAAGGTCACGGGGTCCAATGATTTTAATTGTGGATAGACAAAGGGGCGTAGATGGAACGTGCCTTCGCTGTCCACAAAGTGAATGCGTTGTGGAGGGGCGAGGGTCAGCTTGGCGATAAAGATTTCTGGATCGTGTGGTGAGACAAATTCTGGGAAGATGGCGCCAAAGTAGAACATCCCTAATACAATCAGTGAAAAGACGGCCATCTTGTGTTTGAAGAACCGCCAGCGGATTAGCTGCCACTGCGAGGCCACGAGGACACGCTGGTCAGCGGGTGTCACGGGTTCAATCCCAGAATCTACCCCAGAGTCTATCCCTGAGTTGGTTGTCACTGTGGTTTTCTCTTCGCTCACGATGTCCCCTCTCTATCCCCACTAGCTATGCCTACCAAGTCTAGCTCTTTGGCAAAGTGGCAGGCAGATTGATGTGCAGGTTGACCTTCATCCGCAATGTTGATTAATGCGGGTGTTTCTTGGCGGCAACGGTCCTGTGCATAGCGACAACGGGGATGAAAAGCACAACCACTGGGTAGATCACTGGGGTTGGCAACTTCACCCGACAACACAATGCGTGGGCGGTCCTTGGTGGCTGGGTCTGGATTGGGGGCAGCCGAGAGCAAGGCTTCGGTATAGGGATGTCTGGGCGTGATGTAGAGTTCTTCGGTTTCGGCAATCTCCACGATTTTACCCGCATACATCACCGCCACCCGATCTGCCTCATACTTGACCACCGCCAGATTGTGCGCCACAAACAGATAGGTCAATCCTAGCTCATTTTGCAGTTCTTTAAGCAGATTGAGGATTTGTGCTTGAACGGAGACATCCAGTGCGGACACGGCCTCGTCGGCGATTACCACTTTGGGCGAGAGCGACAGGGCGCGGGCGATGGCGATGCGTTGGCGTTGTCCACCACTAAAGGCGTGGGGATAGCGGTTCATGCTGCTAGGGTCAAGGCGTACCATGCGCAGTAACTCGGCCACGCGATCCTGCAACTCGACTTGCCCAGTGACCACATTGTTGATCAGCAGTGGTTCACCGATGATTTGCAACAGATTCATGCGCGGGTTGAGCGACGAGTATGGGTCTTGGTAGACCATGCGGATGTTGCGTCGTGCCGCCCGTAGCTCTGTCTTCTCAATCTGGGTCAGGTCAATGGCTGGCTCGTCGTCCATCTGGAACCATACTTCGCCCGATGTTGGTTTCAGTGCTTGGATGACACAACGGCTGGTCGTCGTCTTGCCACAACCACTTTCACCCACCAATGCTAAGGTCTCACCCTCGTTGAGATTAAAGCTGACATCATCAACGGCCTTGACGACACCAACTTGACGACGAAAAAATCCCGCCTCAATCGGGAAATGTTTGACCAAGTTGCGCACTGAAATAATGGATTGTTTGCTCATTGTTTAGTGCACTCCCTCTTTTTTGCCCTGCCCATTGTACTGATCACTATACAAGTAGCAACTGACCTCATGTCCCGCTGCAACTTCTGTCAAGGGCGGGTCATGCTGCTCACAGATGCCCGGCATATAGTCTGGACAGCGCGGGTGGAATTTGCATCCCGTTGGTTTGGCATAGGGACTAGGCACAGACCCTTCGATGGGGTCAATGGTGACACGCCCCGGTGTCATCTTTGGAATCGACTTCAACAGACCGCGCGTATAGGGGTGCTTGGAGCGATGAAAGACATCCTCAACCGTGCCAGACTCGACTTCTTTGCCCAAGTACATGATCATCACACGGTCCGTCAACTCGGCAATCACGCCCAAATCGTGGGTGATCATGATAATCGCCATGCCCAAATCGGCCTGAATTTCGCGCATGAGTTCCAGCATCTGCGCTTGGATGGTCACGTCAACAGCCGTCGTTGGCTCGTCAGCAATCAGTAGCTTGGGCTGGCAAGACAACGCTAGGGCGACCATGGCTCGTTGGCGCATGCCGCCGCTGAGATTGAAGGTATATTGGTCGATGTTTAGCCCCGGGCTGGGCATCCCCACACGTCGTAGCATTTCGATGGCCTGTTCACGCGCCTCTTCTTTGCTCACCTGCTGATGAATCAAAATCGTCTCGATAATTTGGTTGCCAATGGTGTGGACCGGACTAAAGGCCGTCATCGGTTCCTGAAAGATCATGGCGATTTCTTTGCCACGTATGTTGCGGATAAAGCGACCGTCGGGGTCTGTCTTCGCTAGGTCAACCGTCTCGTTGTTGTAATTAAATAGGATTTCGCCATCGACAATCTTGCCGCTTTTGGGCACAATCTGCAAAATCGACTGGCTGGTGACGCTCTTGCCACAACCGCTTTCGCCCGCAATGCCCAATATCTCACCCTGCTTGACATCAAAGCTAACGCCATCAACGGCCTTCACTGTGCCTTCACGCGAGAAAAAGTGCGTTTGCAGGTTGCGCACGGACAGTACGGTATCGTCCGCTAAGGTTGGTGTCATTTCTGTATTGTTCTTATCACTCATGCGTTATACAGACTCCCGAATGCGTGGGTCAACAATGGCAAGTAGAATGTCGGAGAGGAGTGTTCCAACGAGGACCAGCACGGCAAGGATCATGATGATACTAGAGGCAAGGAACATATCCTGCGTAAAGAGGGCATCCAACAGTACAGGTGCAAGCGTTGGCAACCCCAGTACCACCGACACCAATACCTCACCTTCGACCAGTTGGGGCAATGTCCAGCCAATGGTGCTGATGACCGGATTAATGGCAATGCGCAATGGGTATTTGTACAGTACTTTGTTGGGCGCAACGCCACGCGCACGGGCCACTGTCACATATTGCTTTTGTAGCTCATCCAACAGATTGGCGCGCATCGTGCGGATCAACTCCGCTGTCCCTGCCGTGCCGACAATAAGCGCGGGGAGCCAGATGTGACTGAGCAGGTCAAGCAGTTTGGCAAAGCTCCAAGGTGCATTTTGCATCTCTGGTGAATAGAGACCGACCGCAACCTCACCTGTCCATAAAAAGAGTAGCCATAACATCACCAGTGCAAAGAGGAAGTTAGGCGTGGCAACCCCCAAGAAGCCAATCACGGTGAAGGTATAGTCGGCAGCAGAATACTGCTTGGTGGCCGAGAGGACCCCGATGGGTATGCCGATGAGATAGACGAGGATGAGTGAAAAGAGTGTGATGGTAAAACTGGCCGCCAATCGACCGCTGACGATATCCAGCACTGGCTCACGTAGCACCATCGAATAGCCCAGATTGCCCTTGGCTAAGTTGGTGGCCCACCGCCAGTATTGCACATAAATCGACTCATCCAGCCCAAACTGAGCACGCAGCGCATCCACCAGTTCCGGCTCGACCATCTCGCCCTGCGCCTCTAACGCCGCCACATAGGTCGTCGCAAAGTCTCCTGGCGGTGCTTGGATAATCGCAAACCCGACAATACTGATGATGATCAATACAGGGATCATCAAAAGCACTCGTTTCAATATGAAAAGCAGCATATAGATCCTTAATAGTTAATAGTTAATA
>JBCCFC010000215.1:0-13651 GCA_039029935.1 Chloroflexota bacterium | reverse complement strand
GTGTTGCGCAGGTGCCCAGCGACACGTTCGAGCCGCTAGAGGAACTGGTCTGTCACTGCTTGCTGCCAGCGGTGACTGGCCATCAGCACTCCAGGGCGAAGAGGCACTCGACCAGATTCATACAAAGAAATATTATGAGAAATATCTGCCAGAGTCCAAACCAATTACACTGGTGGGGGCGAATTTTAGCACAGCGGCCAAAGGGTTGGATGATTGGATGAATGAAAAACTATCCCCTTAAGAATTTCATCGAATTTAGGTTGGCCCTTCTTTCAATCCTTGATGGTTATCTCCTTAGCGATAGGAGCAACCTTCTAACCCGTGCTTTCCCAAAAAGGTTCATCGCAAACGACACAAGCACCAGCACAAAATCAAGCGGCACAGTGCCCACCTCAATATATTTTTGGTCCCAAAACCACGACAGTTTTTTATGTTGCCCACCATAAATCTGTGCCAACCCCGTAATCCCCGGTTTGACATGCCAGCGGGTAGCATAAAACTCATCATGCCACTCTAATCGTTCGATGTCATAGGGCGTCAGCGGACGTGGCCCGACGATGCTCATCTCCCCCCACAGCACGTTGATAAACTGGGGCAATTCATCCAGCCCTGTTTTGCGCAGAATGCGTCCCATAGGTGTCGGCTCATCATCCACCAATGTCTGAAATTTCAAAACCGCAAAGGGCTGTTTGTGTAGCCCGATACGTTGTTGCCGAAAAATAACCGGATGTTTTTCAACGAGCTTGAGCCATAGGGAGATGAATGACATAGGGATGGCAAAAATTATCAATGCGATAAGCGAGAATAGGATATCGAAAGTGCGTTTCATACCAATCTACCTACTGGTTTGTTGAATCAGTTCCACATTTGACGCCGTACTATTGCGTTTTGTCACCTCCGAAAGTACTCCTTCCAACATCGGTGTCATCAGGTTGAGCCGTTTCAACTGAATCACCATATTCCAGAGCGGCTCAAATTTCTTCCAGCCGCTTGTATAGAAAAAGTGCTTGAGTTGATGCTTGACGCTGCCATGCGATAAACTGCTCTGCACAATTGCGTTCCAGCGATAGAATTCCGTGTAGGCCCAATCATAGCCCTGTTTCAGTTCGGTTGCACTCAGTTGTTTGGGTTGGAAGGTGACGTGGCGTGTGTCATACAAATCCCAGTCATCTGTCAGCAGACGCCCTGACTGTTGCATTTTTGCATAAAACGCGGTGTCGGGATAGGGTGTGGCGATGTGGAAGGTGGCCGTTGTGATGCCGCTTTCAATCGCCCAATCCACTGTTTGCTTGAATACATCATTGTTGTCACCATCCAGCCCAAAGACAAAGCTGCCGTTGATCATGATACCCAGATCGTGCAGCCTATCAATGGCACGGCGATAATCACGCCCCAAATTCTGCTTTTTATTACTCTGTGCCAAATTGCGGTCGTCTAAACTTTCAAAGCCGACAAAGATACTGCGTAGCCCTGCCCTTGCTGCCTGCTCAATCAAGTCACCATGTAAAATCGAGTCAACGGTGGCTGCCCCCTGAAACACCCTGTCCATGCCCCTCATGCCATCAAATAAATTACGCGCAAACCGTGTATGACCCAGCAGATGGTCATCCAGAAAGTATAAATGCCTGCCCGGTAATCGGTCAATCTCAGCCAAGGCATCATCCACAACTTGGGTATAGAAAGTTTTGCCGCCCTTAAAAAAGGCATCCTTATAGCAAAATTCACAGTGATGGGGACAGCCCCGTGTCACCACAATGGAGTTGGGGACTAGATACAACTCGCGTTGAATCAGATCACGCCGGATGGGTGGGATGCCCAACAGTGTCCGTGTGGTTGATGTATAGACGGGCTTGGGTCTGTTGTGGCGGAAATCATCCAGAAATGCAGGGAATGTATCCTCGCCCGGCCCCAGAAAAATGGTGTCGGCATGGGGAGCTGCCTCATCGGGCAGTGATGTCACATGCAATCCGCCAAGAATCACATAGACACCTTTGCGACGATAATGGTCGGCAATTTGGTAGGCACGGTAGGCGTTGGTGATATAGACTTGGATGGCAACAATATCGGGCGTATCTGAGAGATCCAAAGTCTGTACGTGTTGGTCAACAATCTCCGCTTCATCGGCGGGTGACAGATAGCCAGCGAGGGTTGCCAGCCCCAATGGGGGAAAGAGCGAATACTTAATCGGTCGCCAAAATGAGCTTTCTGCCTCGGTCAAGGCAGGTAAGATAAATTTGATTTTCACGAGAAACGATCCTTTCACGCTGACCTGATACGTTATGAGATATAGCATATCGTATCAACTCAACATCACTGCGCTCATTGTAAAACCGCTGTCAACTGTAACTCATGTTACGTAGCGGTTGCGACCTATGTTATAACAGGTTTTGGGTGTCAGGAGCTATCAATTTTGTTGGATACACTGAATGATAGGATTTGGTAGATTGATTCCATTTGTAAAAATTACTGTGATACGGCGGGTACAGATGTGTTATGAGAGGTAGCCCGTCGCGTGATTGATGGATAGCTATCACTCTCTATCAATCACTATCATGTATGATTTTTTTGTTGCAATGAGAGATTCTGAGAGATTCTGTGTCTAGAGAAATCAGAAGCCTGATAGGTTCTCTTTTTTACCCTCTTGTTTATTTTGGTCATTCCACGTATGATATACTTCTATATCAGTTGAGTTCAATTAGCGACAATCATATTCAGAAACGGAGATCAATCATGAGTAAATCAGTCATTATTTCGTGCGCCATCACGGGAGCCATTCACACACCAACCATGTCACCACATCTCCCTGTTACGCCAGCGCAGATTGCAGAGTCAGCGATAGGGGCGGCGGAGGCAGGGGCGGCAATTGTGCATCTACACGCACGGCATCCTGAAACGGGCAAGCCAGACCCGCGCACAGAGCTATTTGGAGAATTTTTGCCTGTTATCAAGTCAGGCTGTGATGCGGTTATCAACATTTCCACAGGCGGTGGTTTGGGCATGTCACGCGAAGATCGTATTCTGGCCGCCAACACCTTTGCACCAGAGATGGCATCGCTCAACGTTGGCTCGATCAACTTTGGGCTTTTCCCAATGGCCGAGCGACGGGCAGCACGAAATCAGGGCTGGAATCATGCATGGGAACCAGAGTTTCTCAACATGACTAGGGATTTTATCTTCCCCAACACCTTTGCCGATATTGAGTTTATTCTACGTGAACTGGGTGAAACACATGGCACCCGCTTTGAGTTTGAGTGCTACGACTTAGGGCATCTCTATAACTTGGCCTACTTTGTGGATAAGGGCATGATTAAGCCGCCATTCTTTGTGCAGATGGTCTTTGGTGTGCTGGGTGGTGTGGGTACAGACTTGGATAATCTGATGCATATGCATACCATTGCCAACAAGCTCTTTGGCGACGACTATGAGTGGTCGGTGTTGGCAGCGGGACGCCATCAGATGCCATTCGCCACACAAGCGTCCATGCTGGGTGGCAATCTGCGTGTCGGGCTAGAAGACAGTCTCTACATCCGTCGCGGAGAGCTTGCTGAGTCCAATGCACAACAGGTCAGCAACATCCGTACCATCATCGAGCATCTTGGTTTCCAAGTGGCAACACCGGATGAGGCGCGGGAACGTCTTGCACTGAAAGGCGTCAACCACGTCAATTTCTAAAAATTAATAATGACCCTGCTGAAAAAAAAATTAGATTCAAAGTCTGACTTCTGTAAAATTTGATGTTCTCTACCACTGGTGAGAAGTCGGACTTTTGGGCTATTTTGACCTTTTTTCAGCAGAGTCATTATTGAATTGTTGACTTTTTAATGACGGTACAAAAGAGACTGAAATGAATAGAGTTGAACAGACCGCGATTTTAGGCGCAGGCGTGATTGGCGCAAGTTGGGCGTCATTGTTTTTGGCAGCGGGTTGCCATGTGGATGTCTATGAACCTGCATCGGACGCTGAGAAAAATGTACGCGCCTTTGTGGATTCAGCGTGGCCTACATTGGAAGCGTTGGGCATGACCGAGCAGGGCGATCCCGACCGTATACGCTTTCACTCAACCGCTGCCGCCACCGTGACCGAGGCCCAATTTGTACAGGAAAGTGTCCCTGAACGACTGCCGATTAAACTGGCACTGTATGAAGAGATTGAACCTCACCTATTCCCAGAGGCCATCGTTGCATCCTCGGCGTCGGGGTTGATGGTGAGTGAGATGCAACAGGGATGGCGGGACCCTAGTCGCTTTTTGCTGGGGCATCCTTTTAACCCGCCGCACCTCATTCCATTGGTTGAGTTGGTGACAAACGATAAGACAGCAATAGGTGTGCTGGAAGGCGCAGAGCAGTTCTACCAACAGGTGGGCAAGGTGACAATTCGCATCAACAAGGAACGACCGGGGCATGTTGCCAATCGGCTGCAAGCGGCATTGTGGCGTGAGGCGATTTCGCTGGTCGAGGATGGCGTGGCGTCGGTGGAAGATGTTGACAAAGCTGTGTGGGCGGGACCGGGGTTGCGCTGGGCGGCGATGGGGCCGACCATGCTCTTTCATCTGGGTGCTGGGCCGGGCGGGATACGTGAATTTTGCAATCGCTATGGTGACAGTTTTCATCGCTGGTGGGATGATCTTGGTAACACACGGTTGACGCCTGATGTAGCCGAACAACTGGCAACGGGGGTTGATGCGGAAGCCCAGGGGCAGGATGTAGCATTGATGGCGGCACAGCGGGATGCCCTGATTATTAGCATGTTGCAGGGAACACGGCCATTACGCGGAGAGTGAGGCTATCAGTGTGTCAGTAATCGGTACGCTGGTAATCGGTAGGTCAATAATCGGTATGTCGGTCGTCTGTGGCCGATTACTGACCTACCGATTACTGACCTACCGATTACTGACACGCCGACTACTGGCCTAAATGTACTCATCTTTCTCGTTTTCTCCTTTCCATATAAGAGAGCAGTGCGTCATTCACAGCCGAGTTGAGCGGGGGCTGCTCATAATTTCTGAGTATTTCTTGCCATTGCAGATGGGCGCGTTGGCTTACATCAACTGCGCCTTCGTCTCGCCATGTTTCATAGGGAAGACGAGAACTAAGCGGAGAGCGATAAAAGGCGGTCCTGAAATGTTCCATCGTGTGGGCGGTCCCAAGATGATGCCCACCAGGGCCAACCTCGTCAATCTGCGGGAGTGCCAGCGATTCGACAGTGACCGCTGTTTTCTGACACAAACCCGAGGCCAGCCGCAACAGTTCGCAATCGAGGATAAATTTTTCATACCCAGCCGTTAACCCGCCGTCAAGCCAGCCCGCCGCTTGGGTGATGATCTGGGTATGGGACTGCACAGCGGGAATAAGGCTAAACATCGACTCATACGCGGCTTGGCCGTCGGCTAGTTGGGACGTGGTCAAACAGCCGACACTGCGCAGTGGCACATGGATGTGGCGCGCCATCTGGGCGGCAGCATATTGCGCCCAAGCTGCTTCCGGTGTGCCAAAAGAGGGTGCGCCAGATTGCATATCGAGCGGAGAGACAAAGCCACCATAGACGACAGGTGTCCCCGGTCCTATCGCTTGGGCGAGCGTGATGCCAGCCATAACCTCGGCGTGTTGTTGCATCACCGCACTTGGCATCGAGACAGGACTCATCGCGCCTGCAAAAATAAAGGGCGTGATCATTGGTACCTGTCCATGACGGACAAGGGTCATCAGCCCTTGCAACATCGCTCCATCATAGCGCAGCGGGCTATTGACGTTGATGACGGTCATCAAAATCACTTTGTTATTGACAGCAGCCAGTGCAGCCTCTAACTCCAGCGACCCATCGCTAAAACCAAGTGCCCACATCGCCAAGGAGTCGTACGTGACCTGATAGCCAAGTCCGTTGCCCTGACTGGCCTTATCCGTGAGGATGATATCATAATAGGCGGCATCAAGGTGTGCAGTATTTGGGTTAAGGTCGCTTGGCTCAACAAGATGACCACCGCCAAGCGTCAACACATCAGTCATGTGGATCAGCTTATTGAAGTTCCGGAGGTCTTCAATGATGGCTGGCCGTCTGCCTTCTTGCAAATCGCTCACAAAGGGAGGGCCACCCACGCTGCCAAAGACAATGTGGTTGCTGCCAATATGGACATTTTTCTGCGGGTCGCGTGCAAGCAGTGTAAATTCAGCCGGAGCGTGGGCGATTAACTCGCTGACCATCTCCGGATCAAACCAGACGCGCTCCGCCTGCTCATCAACTTTTGTGCCAGCTTGACGAAGGATGGATCGAGCCTCACTATCCCACATTTCGAGACCCGTTTCTGCCATCACTTGCAATGCGCCTTGATGTATAAGTGCGATGGCATCCTCATCAAGCACATCGATAGGGGCATGGTGGTTCACAAGCTGTTTAAATGGCTGTTGGCCTGTCTTGTTTTTACCCCTTTGCCGTCTTTGCTTCCGTTTAGTTTGTGTCATCATGTATCCAATTATCTTAGCTGGTCAGCTATCAGCATTTCAGCCTATCTATTCATGTTGTATTGCTACAGCTTTACATATGAAGAAGAGTTTCGGTAAAACGATTTTACTGAATGAATGATTGATTGTCAACATGAGAAGGGGGGAACTGAGTAGGTCCATTGCCTTTGCCGTTCTTCTCCATGTCTGGTATAATCATTCATGAACACTTGTTTTGTTATCGTGTGTATGAGGAGCAAAAAAATAATGAGCCAACCAATCAAGCCGCTGGAAGAAATTGCCGAACAATGGTTTGTCAACCGCCAAGAACACCTCGATTATTTCTGGAAATGGGGTAACAATATCCCTGCGCCGGGCAATAGCAGCGTCGCCTTTGCGGGTTTACGCCGTACAGGAAAGACGGCGATTCTCCACCGCGTGTTCAACCGTCTATTTAATGAGCAAGACGTCGTGATACCAGTGTTTATCACCTTTGAACAGTACTTGTATCGACCAAAGATGATTACGATACGAGAATTTGCCGTCCATTATTTTACAAGCTACGTGCGCAGTTATTTGGCGTTTACCTATCGTCGGCCCGACCTGCATCAGACACAAGCCAATCTTTCCGAACTCCAGAAACTGGCCGAGGAAATGCAGGACAAAGTTGTACTACCGCTAATTGCAAATTATGATTTGCAGGTCGCAGACAAATCCAACCCTTTTGGGGCAACCGATTTAGCGGCTTGGCTCATTAACATGCCCAAAGGACAGGCGGCTATTCGTGAGATGCCCACGGCTGTGTTTATTGATGAATTCCAAATCCTCGCCGATGTCCACGATCCAGATAATGATCGTGTCGTTCCCCTTACCAATTACTATCAGAAGCCATCTGAGTCTATGGTTGCACCGATGGTTGTCTCTGGCTCATCGGTCTCAATACTCTTTGGCCGTGCAACGGGTGGGGCACTGTCAGGGCGTCTACGCTACCGATTCCTAGATCCACTGGACCCATCATTTGCCATGCTCTTGGTGACACGTTTGTGTCAACACCGCAACATCCCCGTTGATTATGTCTTTGCCTATGCCATCTTGCAACTGACCCAAGGCTATCCCTATGCTATCGAATCTTTGGTAAACAGTGAATCCCCCGCAGCGGAGCATTACCCAAATATCAACGCGCTGGACGAGGTGGTCCGTTTTGAATTGATCCATCCGCGTGGACAACTTTTCAAACATTACAATGAGGAGTTTCACAAATACAGCAAACTACTCAATGATGGACAGACGACCAAAAAGGTGATGTTTTGGGCAACCCAATACCCAGAGCAACGGATTCCAGTTAAAGAAGTGGCAGCGAAAATTGGTGTCAAACCGCAAGAGGTACAGGAATCGCTGCAAAAATTGGAAGAGCTTGATATTGTGCATCGTGTATCCCTGAGTGTGTTTGAGGGGCCAACCGAACCCATGCTTAGACGCTTTATCACCTATCAATATGACTTTGAAATTCAAGAGTTAGCCAAAGAGCAAGCGGCCAAGAACATCGAATTGGAAGTGCGTAGCGAACTGCGGCGCATGACCAACATCATGGGGCATTTCGCTGAAATTGTCGTTGGCGCGGTCATGAAAGGATTTGATGGGCGCATACTGGATGGTCCAAGCTACTTCTCAACGTCTGCCCCCGTGCCTGTCCCAAATATCCATAAAATTGAAAACCGCTGGGGTGTGATTGAAGGGGGCGACCAGAAGGAGTTGGACTTGATTGGTGAGTATCAAGGCTATGATGAAGAGGCAGAGGTTTTCACGCGCAATGCGTGGTTTGTGCAGGTGAAATATCGCAACAATAAAGTGACGAGTACGGACGTACAGCGATTCTTCGAGCAGATTCACGCTATCAAAGATGTGCGCGGCTATGATGAAGTGACACCTTGGTATGTCTCTAAAGCAGGGTATTTTGAGCCAGCCAAGAAACTGCTGGAAGAAGAGGGCATTTATTACACGGATTTGCAGCAGTTTAATGATTTGGCCGATGCATTTGGGTACTTGGGATTTCCAGCAAAGAGTAGGTAAGACAGGTTAAACCGACCGAATGCGCGGGTCCGTCGCTGTCTGCACCCCATCTCCTAACAGATTAAACGACAGCGTCGTCACAAAAATTGCCAGCCCTGGAAACAGCCCAATCCACCATCGGCCACTTTGTACATAAGCACGTCCATCGTTGACCATCACGCCCCAGTCGGCGGTCGGCGGCTGGATGCCCAGACCGAGGAAGCTCAAGCCAGCTATCGTCAATAGGGCCGAGCCGAGATCAAGCGTCCCTTGCACCATCACGGGGCTGAGGACATTGGGCATGATGTGACGGCGGATAATCGCCACGTCACCAACGCCCATGCTGCGTGCCGCTTTGACAAAATTACGTTCACGGATCGACAGTGCCTGTGCGCGTACAATGCGTGTGTACCAAGGCCACCATGTCACAGCCACAGCCAGCACCGAGTTGCGCAGACTTGGCTCCAACACTGTTGCAATGGTTATCGCGAGCAACAGCGGTGGGAAGGCGAGAAACACGTCGGTAATCCGCATGAGCACTTCGTCGATCCAGCCGCCAAAGTAGCCTGCAATGGCCCCCAGTGTTGTGCCGATGAGGATAGCAACGGCGACAATGGCAAAGGCAGCAATCAGCGAGGTGCGTGCGCCAAACATGACACGGGCAAGGATGTCTCGACCAAGGTCATCTGTACCAAAGGGATGACTCAAACTGGGTGACTCAAACTTTTCTGTCAGGTTGGGATCGCCCAATCCCTGTTCTGGGTAGGGTGTTAAAAATGGTGCGAAGATGGCGATGAAGATCATCAGTACGATGACATAGAGGCAGACGAGTGCCAGTTTGTCACGGCGAAAATACCAGTTTGCCGAGCCAGGTTCTGGGCTGCGAAAAGCAAAGCCAAACCAACGGTTAAAGAGTGTTGCAGTTTTCATGATTATTCTGCCCTGGATTATTGTGACCCAAGGCGTACACGTGGATCGAGTGCAGCCTGCAAGAAGTCAACGACAAGGTTAAGGATGACATAGATGACGGTAACAATTAATGTAATCGCCATAACAACGGGAAAATCAGCGGCAAGGATGGACTCGGTGACATAGGTCCCCAAGCCGGGCCAAGAAAAGACAATTTCGACCAAGATTGCACCAGTAATTGAAAAGGCGAAGACCAGCCCCAACACGGTCAGCGTTGGCACAACGGCATTTTTGAGTGCCAACTTAAAGAGGATTTCACGTTGCGAAAGACCCGCAGCCCGTGCCGCTGAGATATATGTCTCGGACATCACTTCAAGCATGGACGCTCGTGTCATTCGCGCGGTTAGGCTGATGGGGTAGGTGGCGAGGACAGCGGTTGGCAGAATCAGATGCCAGAGCGCATCCCGCCAAGCGTTCCAATTGCCTGTTATCGCCCCATCGATGATGTAAAAGCCCGTGATCTGCTTAATTGGGCTGGAGATGACAAACTCGCGGCTCAATCGTCCACCAAGCGGTAGCCAATCTAAATAGCCAAAGAAGAACATTTGCAGCAGAAGCGCCAGCCAGAATGCAGGGATGGATACGCCTGCAATGGTGACAACGCGACTGATTTGGTCGATGGCACTCCCACGTGTGGCTGCACCGATGACGCCAATGGGAATGCCAATGAGAACAGCCAAGACCATCGACAAAATCACCAATTCCAGTGTGGCAGGCAAGAAGACGCGCAAGTCTTTGGTAATCGACTGCTTGGTACGGAACGAGATGCCAAAGTCACCGCGTAGCACCGAGCCGACGTAACTGATAAACTGCACAGGTACAGGTCTATCTAGCCCAAATTCAACACGCTTGGCCTCAACGATCTCCTCGGATGCGCGTACCCCTACGAAGAGGCGTACTGGATCGGCAGGTAAAACGCGCGAGACAAAGAAGGTGATGATCATGACGCCGATGATGACAAACAGGGCAAGCCCCAAGCGGCGCAGAAAGTAGTTTGCTCTGCTCATTGATTCCTTAAACAGTGATGGGTAAGTTGTGGGGTCCCTACACCCCACAACTTACCCTGTTAACGACTATCGCTCCAAATCGTAAACGCGGACAACCGTACCATACGCAGGGCTATAGTAATAGCCCGATAAGTCGTCACGAATTTCCCAGACCATTGGCATGTCATAGGCAAAGATAGCAGCAGCGTCATCAATCAACATCTGGTTGGCTTCTTGGAAGAAGGCAATCGCCTGATCGATATCTGTTGCCGTCACACCATCACCGTCAAAGAGTAGGTTTGTAAAGTCTTCATTATCATAGGCTGCAACGTTGAAATATTCGCCTGTTGAAAATGGACTGAACAGTGGGTCAAATGGTGTCACATAGGTTGGGAACCAGTTCAGTGCAACCGCATGATGCGAGTTTTCTGGGTCATTCCAGAATGATTCCATGGCCGCGTTGAAGTCGATGACCGTGATGTTCAGTTCAATGTCAAGCTCACGCAGAGCGGGACCCCAAACTTCACCCAGTTGCTCATTGATTGGGTCACCATCATAGGCCCAGTACTCAAGTACAAAACCATCAGCAAAGCCAGCTTCTTCAAGCAATGCTGCGGCCTTCTCTAAATCTTGCTCGGCGACAATGCTCGCATCCGCACCCCACATTGACTGTGGAATGGCGCCACCCGCGGGTGTGGCTAGCCCACCAGCCAAGCTGGCGAGTGCATCCTCATAGGGATAGCTTGCAGCCAGTGCCTGACGGACCTGCACATTATCCAGCGGTGGCCGTGCATTGTTGAGCATGATAAACTGGTTGGCGTACGATGGCTCAACCATCACGGCAACACCGTCGGCTGCGTCCAGTGACTCCAGATTATCAAAATCTAGCTCGCGGGTCAGGTCAGCGTCACCAGATCGAATCATCTGCTCACGCACAGTCTCGTCTGCAATGTATTCAACAACAACGGTGTCAAACTTATTGTCATTCCATCCACGCCAGTAATCGTCAAAGCGCTCCATAATAATGCGTGTGCCTGGTTCGCGGCTGCTGATCATGTATGGCCCCGTACCCACAGTGCGACCTTCGGCAAACCATGCTTGGTCATTTTCCAGTGCTTTCGGGCTTAACATCCACGCACCAAAGGCACTAGAGAAAATAAGGTCGAGCTTGGCGGGATAGGCGTTGATGAATTTAACCGTTAAGTCGTCAACGGCTTCGATTTCCTCAATCGCACCAAAAATCCATGAGGTTGCAAAGCCACCATCACGGACATTTTCGACCAATGCTTTGACAGCCTCGGCATTGAACGGCTCGCCATCATGAAAGGTGACGCCCTCTTGCAAGACAAAGGTCCATTCGGTTGCGTCCTCATTGCTTTCCCACGAAACCGCTAACTCTGGCGAAATTTCTGGATCGCTACCTGGTGGGTTGAAGTGAGTGAGCGTTTCGTAGGCTTGCGCCAATACGGGCAATCCCTGACCGTCATAGCTGGTGCGTGGGTCTATGTCAAATGGATCAACGGCTTCGGCCCATGTGAAAATTTTGGGTCCATCACTGGCTGCTTCTTCCACAGGTGCAGCAGCCTCACTTGTGTCCTCCGTAGGCGCAGCCCCTGCACAGGCGGCCAACAACAGCACAAATACACTACAAAATATGAGTAAATATGAGTGTTTCTTGGTCACATTGTTCTCCTTAAAAAGTTTGAGCGGCTTAATTGTATGGTAGCACACTCAGTTTATTGAATTCTGGCCTAACCGTATCACGAAAATCTGCAACGTCAAAATTTATTATTCACTCACTGTCCCACCTGCCTGTACAGTTCCTGCATGTCGAACGTCCCATAACTCCGGAAAGAAGCGATATTTGGTGGTGGGTTCCAGATATTTTTCCACAAAGGTTCCGCCTGTGCCAGCCGCGCGCCCGCCTATCATGCGTGTCACCATTTTGATATGATTTTGTCGCCACGTGGTCATCCAGCGATCCATTTCCAAACACGCTTCGCAGAGGCTAAAAAGCTGGAACTGTGTCCATCGCTGCTGGTAAATGTCGATGAGTTGTAGACCCGAACGGTCAATTGCGTTTACAAAGGCGCGGTGCAGAGTCATTGGTTCCGCTGTTGAGATACCAGGCCACAGAGTTTCGGCCCAGGTCGCATACTGTTCACCCGCCGTCTCGCACAGTCCACCCAGCACCTCAAATTCGC
Organism: Chloroflexota bacterium; assembly: GCA_039029935.1. Taxonomy (GTDB): domain Bacteria; phylum Chloroflexota; class Anaerolineae; order Caldilineales; family Caldilineaceae. The sequence goes on along the minus strand of JBCCFC010000215.1, from coordinate 1,009 downwards.
GAAATTGACGTGATTGCAGGCCGCTCGACTGCTCTAAAAAAGGGCGAAACTCCTGGAAATCGGCAAAGGATAACATTTCTAGGACACTCAATTGTGTATCGGCAACCTGTAAAATCCGCACCATACGTTGGACGAGCCATGTTGCCTGTGCCAGTTCATCCTGCTCAAGATGGGCAATTGTCCGCTTTGTATCGTGAATCAACTGCTTGAACCACAATTCATAGACCTGATGAATGATGACAAACAGCATTTCCTCCGGATGTGGTGACACTGGCTTTTGGCTATTGAGCAATGTATCTAGTTGGAGATGTTTTGTGTAGTTGAGTTGTTGTGTTTGAAGTTGAGACATAATCATCTCCCTGTGATATGAAAATTTTAGACGCCTTGCTGCCCAATCGAGCAGCCGTCTGCGCTGCGTTCAGAGAATATCATTTATTTTCCAAAAAAGCTAGTCAGCACTTCAGCACTTCAGCACTTCAGCACTTCAGCACTTCAGCACTTCAGCACTCTGGCTGACTAGCTGACTAGCTGACTAGCTGATTTTATACTTTCCTCTGCAATAGATTCAGGAGTACCAAGAATTTTACGAACGATGGTGCATGTTGTACAATCCGGCTCTGGTATAAAGCGATGGTTTGTGGTCTTTAGGAATAGGAAATGGGCAACCAATGGAATTATCAGCGTATACACACTATGATGGGCTTGGGTTAGCCGAATTGGTGCGAAATGGCGACGTAACCGTCAAAGAGTTGGGAGCGGCAATGTTGGCGGCGGTCGAGCGGGTCAATCCGCAGATCAAAGCGGTCATTGAAACTTATGCCCAACGCGTCGAGGCTCTCAGCCAAGATCACAAACCTGAAGGCGTGTTTGGCGGTGTGCCATTTTTGCTCAAAGATTTGTTCCAATGGTCGTGCGACTGCCAAGCGACGTCGGAACAAGCTTTCCGTTCCGGACAAGACTCGCGAGCTAAGTCGACGCATGTCCGCACAAGGAGACAGGGAAATGTTAC
>JBCCFC010000214.1:0-13655 GCA_039029935.1 Chloroflexota bacterium | reverse complement strand
GTATATATCAACTGTGGTAACATGTCTGGAATACAAGTACAAAATCATGCAAGGCCAGGCTGCACAAGCCGATGATGGAAGTATAGTGCATGGACATGCAGATGCACCAGCAGCAGAAGCATCTAGCGAACCGATCATCATCGGTCATCAACCAGAACTGACAGGGCCAGCAAGCATCTTTGGTTTTTGGAATGATCGCGCGGCACAGGCAGCAGTCAAACGCATCAACGAAAATGGTGGTATTGCAGGACGCCCGGTTGAATTGGTTACACGTGACACGGGTACAAATCCAGAGCAGGGTCTGGATGCCTTCCGCCGTTTGGTTTTGGAAGACAATGCCGATTTTATCCTTGGCTCCATTGTTGCGGGTGTCAACAAACCGTCTGCGGCCTTGGCCTCGGAGTTAAATACACTCTACTTCCCATCCGACGACGTACCTGTTTCTGAGGGACAGCCCGAAGCCAACCGCTTTGTGTTCCGCTTGGGACACAACACGCGGCTCAAGGCGCAGGCGACCTATCAATGGGCGCTGGATAACTTGGGCACAAAGTGGTCCTTCCTTACCTCGGACACGACATGGGGCAATGACCAAATGGCAAGTTTTACTTCGTTGATTGAAAGCAGTGGTGGTGAGGTCATTGATACAGTGGTTGCACCGCTGTTGACCGAAGACTTTGTGCCACTCTTTAACCAGATTGACCTTGACGAGACCGAGGTACTCTACCACAGCTTCTTTGGCTCGGCAGCGGTTCGCTTTAACAGCCAAGCCATCACCGCTGGTGTCTATGACAAGGTTAAGGTCTTTGCCAGCATGGGTGTTTTAGAGGGTGTCAACCCTGCGGACGTGCCGGACGGTCAGAGCTATATCACCGAATTCCCACGCAACTTGGACCAGATTCCAGAAGACCTGCGCGGCTATAACGAGGAGCTACGTGCGCTTGTTGGCGTAGATGACATTGGTATTGAGATCGATGGTACAAATGTGTTGACCGAAGAACACTACTGGGTTCCTTGGGTCAACATCAATCTGCTCAAAATTGCCATTGAGGGCAGCGGCTGGCAGAGCAAGGATGACAACATTGCCTTGATCGAGTTTATGGAAGGGTATGAGGCCAAAGCCAGTCTCGACTTCCCATCAGGCGATTTTGTCATTCGTCCAGAAGATCACCGCGCCTTCCGAGACTACTTTGTCGAACAGACCAATGGCGGGTTGCTAGAGGTTGTGGAGCGCTTCCCCAAAGAGATGGGTATGTATGACCCACCAGTTGATTATACAGCACAGTAGGCCATAGAAGGGATTATTGGACATAGATTGGGGGTGTAGAAGTCCAACTTTTGGCAAAAGTTGGACTTCTACATCTCCCATCTATGTCTACACCAATATCATGCTTATCCAACTACTCAATGGCTTTCTCTGGGGCTGGATTATTGCACTCGTTGCGCTGGGGCTAAACCTCATTTATGGCATCTTGGGCATTGTCAACGTTGCACATGGCACATTCTACATGCTCGGTGCTGTGGTGGCATTGACGTTACTGCCTTACGTTGGCTTCTGGGGGGCGCTGATCGCAGCGGTCATCATTGTCGCCATCATCGGTGTTGCCTGCGAGCGCGTTGTCCTGCGACCACTCCTCAACAATCCTGTCATGACCATCCTTGCGACCTTTGGCCTACTCCTTGCACTCGAACAGACCGTCGCCCTCACCTTTGGTCCGACCGCCCGCGCCATGACCGACCCACTAGGTTGGACCTTTGAACTGGATGGCACAACCTATTCCGGCTACCGCGTTGTCGTCGCCCTCTGTGCGGTCATCACCATCATAGGCGTTGAGCTATTTCTACAACGGACACGGTGGGGCAGTTGGATTCGGGCGGTCAACCAGAACCATGAACTGGCAGCGGTGCAAGGTGTACCCGTGCCACAAGTTTACTCACTCACCTTTGGGCTGGGTACAGGGCTGGCGGCGTTGGCGGGTGTACTGGTTGCGCCTATTGTCGGTGTTCACTTTACAATGGGTTTCAACATCATCATCCTCGCCTTTGTCGTGGTCATTGTCGGTGGCACAGGCAGTTTGTGGGGAACGGTGTTGGTGGCGATTGGGGCAGCAGAGCTAGAGAACTTGTTGATTTTGATCACACGCCCAACGGCGGCGCGGATGATCACCTTCATTGTGCTTGGCTTGTTGTTGGTGATTCGGCCACAAGGGTTGTTTGGGAGACGATAGCGTAATGCAACAGATTCAACGACATATCCAATACTGGGCAACACCTGTTTTCATCATTGTCGCACTTGCTGCATTGATCGCTGCACCCCAATTTTTATCACCATTCCAAACATTTTTGTTGGCTGAAATTCTAACATTGGCCGTCTTTGCCCAGAGCTTTAACCTGCTCTTTGGCTATACAGGGTTGCTCAGTTTGGGTCAATCGGCCTACTTTGCGGCGGCTGCATTGGCCGTCGCATTACTGCTACGTGAAGTTGGACTGGGTTTACCTTGGCTGATTGTGGGCGGCGTCATTGCCAGCGTGATTTTTGCCGCACTGGTTGGGTTATTGGCCGTGCGCGTACACGGTCACGGCTTCATCATCATCACGGCTGTGCCAACCATTCTCTTTGTCCTCTTTGGGCAAGATCAAAGCTGGCTGACGGGTGGCGACAACGGGCTGAACCTGATTCCGCCCAAACTCTTTGGGCAATGGAGCTTTTTTGACCCCACCGTCAGCTATTATGTTGTGCTACCGTTCTTTGTGGCAACCATGTTTGCGCTGCGGTGGCTGGTCCACTCACCACTGGGACGGGCCTTTCAGTTGATCCGCGAAAACGAGGAACGGGCGGCGGTCTTGGGCTATGATGTGCTGCGACTCAAATGGATTTCTTTCACGATTGCGGGCGGCGTCGCCGGATTATCGGGCGCACTCTTTGCGCTAGTCACAGCCTTTGTCATCCCCCAACAGGCTGACTGGACAATGGCGGCAGCGGCGATCAACTGGACACTCATCGGCGGTTCTGGCACGTTGCTAGGCCCCGTTGTCGGCACAGGTGTGTGGCTGCTTCTGCGTGAGTCGATGAGTGACGTGTGGAGCAATGGTTCGCCCTTACTATTGGGCATCCTTCTGATTTTGATTGTACGCTTTGCCCCACGCGGCATTGTCGGAACCATCAACCACTGGTGGCAGAATCAACTACATCAAAAACAATCCCTGAAAAATCAACAGCGAGCAACCTAACCATGCAATCAAGGCTACTTGAGATCAAAGGGCTGACCAAACAGTTTGGTGGTTTGGCAGCGGTGAAGGATTTGGACTTTGGCGTTGCCGAGAACGAGATGCGGGCGGTCATCGGTCCCAACGGTGCGGGCAAGAGTACGCTGTTGCGGCTCATCATGGGGGAATTGCGCCCTACCCGCGGCGAAGTACATTTCAGCACGGCAACAGCGCAGATGCGTATTGATGGTTTGCGCAGTCACGAAGTGTCACAGTTGGGGATTGCTAAAGCCTTTCAAATTCCTCAAATTTTTCCCAATTTGACCGTCACCCAAAATATTGAGGCATCTGTCAGTCATGGAGCAGCATCGCCTTGGCGCAAGCGTACACAACGGCAGCAAGAGCAGGCACATGTGGGTCGGGTTCTGACGCAAGTGGGACTGACAGAGATGGCGCATGTTCCAGCAGCGGATTTGGGGCATGGCAACCAAAAGCGTCTGGAAATCGGTATGGCCCTCGGTCCCACGCCACAACTATTGCTATTGGATGAGCCGACGGCAGGGTTGAGTCGCACAGAAACGGATGAGATTATCCATTTAATCCGGTCACTCCAAGGCAGTACCACCATCATCATGGTTGAGCATGACATGCGTGTGGTGATGGCACTGGCAGATACCATTACGGTGTTGCATTTTGGGCAATTACTGGCCGAAGGGACGCCTGATGAAATTCGCAACAACCCCAAGGTGAGAGAGGTCTATTTGACGCAACATGCGCTACGTGAGGTGTGATTGATGACAACCAACCAAGGCTTATCTACTCAAGGTTTATCTGCCCAAAACATCAATGTTTTTTATGACAAAATGCACATCCTGCATGATGTGTCGTTGGAGGTGGGGCGTCAACAGAGCGAATTTGTGGCGTTACTGGGGCGCAATGGTGTGGGCAAAAGCACAACCATCCGCGCTATCAGCGGGCTGACCCCGCCGCGTTCAGGTTCCATTCATTTGGGCGAAAACGATTTAGCCTCATTACCACCCGATCAAATCGCACGTTTGGGCATCGGCACTGTTCTCCAAGGGCAAAATATCTTTCCATATCTAAGCGTGGCCGAGAACTTGCGTTTTAATCTCACGGTTGATGATGCCTATGATACGCGACTGGCCGAGGTCTTTGGCTACTTTCCCAATCTCAAGGATCGTCTGCGACAAAATGCGGGTACACTCTCTGGTGGTGAACGACAGATGTTGGCGATTGGGCGCGCCTGGCTGGGGCAACCACAGCTTATCCTGCTCGATGAGCCAACAACGGGGCTGATGCCCAAATTGGTCTGGCAAGTGGCCGAGACGCTGCGCGAAATCCATGAACAGAGTGGTGTCAATATTCTACTGGTCGAGCAAGAGGTTGAATTGGCACTCAAATTTAGCGACCGCGTCTACATCATGGAAAAGGGTGAGATTGTCTTTCAGGGCAAGACGAGTGAGATTACACTGGCTGATGTGCTGCCTTACTTGGAGGTAGCTTGAGATAGGAGGGGATATTGGTCTCCTCACATATCTGCAAGCAAACGAGCTTGGTAAATCTGCCACACCCTAAATTGCTATGTTTGTAGCACGAATTGACGCATTTCGAGACAGACAACTGTATTATTTGCTGCTACACTTGACTGAGATGGCGTGAAAGGGTGACAATGTAAGAGGTCGAGGGGTACGGTGATGACGAGATGGCGTTTGTGGGGGATAGGGGTTGTTTTACTTGCGCTCATGGGTGGGGTGGGGTTGAGGTGGTTGACCCTTTCAAATACTGAACGTTCGATTGAGACCTTGCCTGTATCTACAATTGAGACTGCAACAGCCGAGACTGCAATAGCTGAGTCTGGGGCAATTACCCCCACAAAGGAAGCAATCGCCTTTAGGCCAACGCCAACATTGACTGCACCGCTGCTTAGTGTACTTCCGTCAGCGGATATTACGGGGACATTGACGTTTGATACGCCCTATGGGAAGTTGTGGCAGATGCCTGTGCGGACTGGTACACAGCCAAGACCACTCTTTCAGTTCCCCCTCAAATCGTTTGCTTTTCAGCCCGCTTGGTCGCCAGATGGTCAGCAGGTTGCGTATGGCTTTATTGCGCCGCCCGATGCGGATGGCGCGCAGCAGGGGGCGTTGATTTGGGTTGCCAATGCAGATGGCAGCGACGCCCATGCAGTGATTGACCGTAAGCAGTTTACATCAACAGAACCGCTCCAGCCATCATCCTATCGTGACCCAATATGGGCAGCAGATAGCCAGTCGATTTGGGTCACACTGGAATATCCTCGTTATGATGATGCGGGTGACTGGGTAGGGGTACGGCATGAGGTGGGACGGGTATGGATAGCCACGCAACGGGTTGAGTTTGTGTTGCCCAATGCCAACACGCCTGCGCCCTCACCGAATGGGGCGTCTATTGTCTATCTGCGCTCCAGTGAAACCAGTACACGCAATAGCTTATGGCAGGCATCGACAACAGGCAAGAATGAAACGATTCTCGTGGATGAGTCCTGCTTTGAGGCGATTTTTAAGCCCAACTTCTCGCCCGATGGACAAACTATTGCCTTTGCTGCCAGCGGCGACCTTCAATGTGTACATGAACGTTCCACTGAAAGCACGAATAACAACCCAATAACCATGTGGAAAAAATTAGTCAACCTCATTCTTCCCCATATTGCCCTGGCGCACGGTGACTTCCCACCTGCCGATGTATGGCTAATTGATGCATCGGGAGAGAATCTGAGACGCCTAACCAATGTCTACGAAGATTACCCTTCGCCTACGTGGTCGCATGATGGTCGTTTCATTGCCTTCAGCGGTCTGAACGGCATCTATCTGGTTGAGGTCACGTCCGGTAAGATTGGGCGTATTTCGACTTACATGCATGATGGACAGGTGGATTGGGCGTCTCCTCTACCATAGTACCTTGTCAACAAGGCTATCGAAATTGCTCAATGGATAAATTGCCAATAAAGATGTAGTATGGTAGAATCGACCTGGACATTAAGTTTTTTTTTTAGGTTGTTTCACATAGTAAAGTAACCGACGAATTGCAAGAAAGCAATATTTGTTTGCATTATTGCATAACAAACCCGGTATTACGCATTTCCTCCTCTAATATTTATTTTTGTGGATTAGCCTTATCGTATGTCTTGGTATTAAAATCACAATAGGAAACACAATGAAAATTTTTTTAGCAACGAGCTTTTATAACCAATCTACATTTGCAAAAGAACGAAAATGGTTGACTGACCAAGGGCATGAAGTATTTGACTGGACTCAGCTTTTACCGATTCGTCCCTATCCAGAACATGCCGAGTTAACCGAAGAATATGCCATCACTTTGCTTGACGAAATTGTTGATGCGGATATTTTTGTTTTATTGGTCAGCGAAAAGTGCCGCAGCTCCTATATTGAACTAGGCGCAGCGATGCATGCCCGTATGGTGCATGGCTCCCCTGATATTTATGTCATCGGTAATTACGAATCTATGTACTTTTTACACCCCTCTGTCAAACTTGCCGACAGTCTATCAGAAATCCTTGCACAGTATGAGTTACCCGTTCAAGTTTTGGAGCCAGCATTATAGAGATGGGAACCGTTGAGGAAAGATCAATGAAAGCAGCAGATTTACCTATACAATACAATGTCGTTTCATTATTAGAGCGTAATTTAGCAGATCGGTCTGAAAAAATCGCCCTCTATAGTCAAGAACGCAACATGACCTTTGCCGAGGTGTCCGCAGAAGCCAACCGAGTGGGCAATGCTTTACAACGCATGGGCGTCCGTTTTGGGGATGTGGTGGGTATTTTATGTTTGGATAGACCAGAGTGGGTCACAAGCTATTTTGGCATTGTCAAGACTGGTGCCATTGCGGTCTGTATGAATACGTTGCTCAAATCGTCAGATTACGACTATATACTGCGTGACAGTCGTATGCGTGTACTCATTGTTGACGAGAGCCTTGTCCCGCTTATCACACCAATCTTGCCTCAACAACCTTTTCTGGAACAGATCATCGTTGTCGAAGATGCCATAGATTTTGTTCCAGAAACTGAGAAATCAACAGCAAGTACACACCCAAGGTCCGCACAATATCCATTTGCCCAGCCCTATGGCTCGTGGATTGCTAACGAGGCGACAACGCTGGCAACCGTGTTAACCCACCGTGATGACATCTGTACACTCCATTACTCCAGCGGGACCACGGGGGTCCCCAAAGGCATTCCCCGTGCGCACAAAGATCACACCATGCTTGCGCAACTATGGATGGTCAACGTCATGGGCTTACAAGAGAGCGACCGTACATTTGCCGTCTCAAAGCTCTTTTTTATCTACGCCACAGGCTGTAACTTACTTTTCCCTTGGTATGTGGGGGCGAGCATTGTCCTTTATTCTGGAACACCGCAAGACCTCCCCGCACTTTTTGCAATAATTGACCGCTTCCGGCCAACCATGTTCTTTGGTGTCCCTTCGGGCTATGCCACTATGTTGGCGGCGAAGGGTCTGTTACGAGACTACGATATCTCATCGCTCCGTCTCTGCGTCTCGGCCGGAGAGGCCCTTCCGGCGACGCTCTGGCATCAATGGAAAGAGACAACAGACTTGGATATTATCGACGCGCTTGGGGCAACAGAGGTCGGCAATGTCTTTCTCTCGAATTACCCTGACGACATCCGCCCCGGTAGCAGCGGGAAACCTTTTGATGGCTATGACTTAAAAATTGTTGATGACGATGGAAACGAAGTGTCCCAAGGAGAAACGGGTACGCTGATGGTCAAAGGGGAAACGACGGCCCTTTCCTATTTGCACCAAACAGCGAAGAGCCGCCAGGTTTTTCAAGGAGAATGGTTTTACACGGGGGACCAATATCGTGTCGATGAAGATGGCTATTATTGGCATTCAGGTCGCTCGGATGACATGATCAAGGTCGGTGGGATTTGGGTCTCGCCTGTTGAGGTAGAGAGTGTGCTGATTGAACACCCGGCTATCAAAGAGTGTGCTGTGGTTGGTCGGCCAGACCACGATGACCTCATCAAGCCCAAAGCATATGTTCTTCTTGCCCCGACCCATGATCCTAGCTATCAGGTACAAGATGCGTTGTTTCAATTTTGCCGCACCAAAATTGCGTCGTACAAACAACCCTATTGGATTGAGTTTGTCCATGAGCTGCCGAAGACAGCAACGGGCAAGATTCAACGGTTCAAATTACGCAGTGGCGAGGCAGATGCAGGCATGGTGATATCGCTCACGGGCAAGAGCGGTGGTTTGGTGCAAGAAAATACGCGGACAAAACCAGCGATTATTATAAGCGAAGCAGCGAGCAACACAGCAGAGACTAACGAAGCAACAATAAACGAACCTGAACAAGATAATCGTCCAGATTTAATCTTGCCACGCACACCGTTAGAGGCAGAGATTGCGGCCATCTGGCAAAGTAACCTGAATATGCAGGTTGGGATTCACGATAGTTTCTTTCAGCTTGCGGGTGATTCACTCCTCGCCATTCAGGTGCTAAGACGACTGAACGAGACCTTTGGCATAGACCTGCCACTCAATACGCTCTATGAAGAGGCCACGATTGCCAATTTAGCGGAGAAAATTCAACACTTGCAGACAGTGCAGACACTCTTACCCGGCCATGCCGCAACACCAGCCGCCACACCAGCTGCCACATCCGAGGAAGAGGAAGGCATTTTATGAACAACATCACTGAACTTTTACAGGCACTCCAGGCGCGTGATATCAAACTCTGGGTTGAAGAAGGGAATCTGCGTTTCCGCGCACCCCAAGGCGCATTGACACCTGACCTGCGTTCTGCAATCAAAGAGCAAAAAGCGGAACTGCTTGCGCTTCTCGGTGAGGCGAGACGCGAGACACAAGCACAAACCATTGTCCCCGCGCTGGCAGACCGCCACGTGCCGTTTCCGCTCACGGATGTTCAACAGGCGTATTGGGTTGGCCGCGAATTGGATGATGTCTCCACCCATCTTTATCTGGAGATTGAACAATTTGGCTTTGAGCTCGCACGGATTGAGTGGGCATGGCAGCAACTGATTATGCGACATGATATGTTGCGCGCGATTGTGTTGCCGACAGGTCAACAACAAATTTTAGCCGAGACACCGCGCTATGAAATGGATGTGGTTGATCTGCGCGGACTTGATGAGGCCACATCAACAGCCCGGTTAGAGTCGATTCGGCAGCGGATGTCCCATCAAAAATTCAACACCGAACAGTGGCCGCTGTTTGAGATTCTCATCACGCGGTTGGATAACGAGCGCACCCGTCTGCATATCAGCATCGACATCATTATGGTCGATATGGGTAGCTATCTACTGCTGCTTCAAGAGTGGGTCCGTCTCTATCAAGACCCTGCGCTTCAACTCAAGCCCTTGACCTTATCCTTCCGAGATTGTGTTCTCGCTGAAAAGGCACTGGAAGAAACTGAACACTATCGCCGCTCTGAAGCCTATTGGCAAGAACGGCTGGAGACATTGCCACCGCCGCCAGAGTTACCGCTGGTGTACAGTACAGATTCTAGTGGCGGTGAAACAGATGCACAGAGTCGTAAGTTTATCCGTCGAAGTATTTCGCTGGAAACCGAACGCTGGCAACAATTGCAGGCGCGAGCGACACAGGCTGGGCTGACACCCTCGGCTGTGTTATTGACCGCGTTTGCTGAAATCCTTGATACATGGAGTCGTACAAGCCATTTTACAGTCAACTTGACATTGCAGAACCGTGATCCGATCCATCCAGAAGTCAACGATATTATTGGCGACTTCACCTCTGTCATTTTACTCGAAGTGGACAACCGAGAACCAGCCTCATTTTTAGAGCGGGCGACTCGGTTACAAAAACAGCTTGTGCAAGACTTGGACCATCGGTATGTCAGTGGTATCTGGGTGCAGCGCGAACTGGCACGGATCAAAGGGAACATGTCACAGGCGACCAATCCCTATGTCTTTACCAGTGCATTGGGTGCGTCCACCTTTGATCTGAACGATGCGGACTTGAGTAACTTTGGCGAAACCGTTCATCACATCACACAGACATCGCAAGTTTGGCTCGATCATCAAGTCCTTGAGCGTTCAGACGGCAGTCTTTTCTATAGCTGGGATGTCGCCGAGGGGTTCTTCCCAGATGGCTTGCTTGCTGATATTTTCACAGCCTATAGCAATTTGGTACGACAGTTGGCAACCGACGACGCCATGTGGTCTACCATAACGCCTCAATTGATTCCAAGCACTCAGTCGGCGGAACAAAGCGATATCTCGGAACGCTTGTTGCACACCCCCTTCATAGAGCAGGTGGCAGAGCGAGCATCAGAGATCGCGGTGATCACACCGACGATGACCCTGACCTATCAACAACTCTATGACCGTGCCAATCAAGTCGGGCACTGGCTGCACAGTCAAGGGGCCAAGCCCAACAGACTTGTCGCTGTTGTCATGGAGAAAGGCTGGGAGCAAGTGGTTGCGGTGTTGGGTATCCACATGTCGGGTGCAGCCTATCTACCGATTGACCCTGAGTTGCCACTGGAACGTCGAAACTATTTAATCGAGCAGAGTGAGGCCACCCTTGCACTAACACAAAGCTCGCTGGACAGTACCTTGGCCTTGCCGGATGGGGTCGCTCATCTCGCCGTTGACACATTGACACCAAACAGTACATTACCTGCCCTAGAACCGATTCAGAAGATCACTGATCTGGCCTATATCATTTACACCTCCGGTTCGACAGGACGCCCCAAGGGTGTTGTCATCGACCATCGAGGTGCGGTCAACACGGTACTGGATGTCAATCAACGCTATAGCATCACGGCCCAAGATCGCGTATTGGCCCTCTCTGCGCTCAATTTTGACCTTTCTGTCTATGACATCTTTGGCGTACTGGCAACGGGTGCCGTGATTGTCATGCCGGACGCCAAGCATCGTATCGATCCAGCTCATTGGCGCGAACTTGTCGAGTCCTATGGCGTCACCGTCTGGAACACGGTTCCCGCGCTGATGCAGATGTTTGTTGAGTATTTAGAGGGAGAAGGTGGAAAAGTTGAAGAGTTGAAAAGTGGAAAGGTGGAAAGGTGGAAGGGAGAAAATGGAAACGCAGATAGCGGTGCTTCTTCAACTATCGGGAACCCTTTGGGGAGCTTCAACCCTTCAACCGTTCAACCCTTCAACTCTCGGGAACCCTCTGGGTGCCTCCGCGTTGTCATGATGAGCGGTGACTGGATTCCAGTGACACTGCCCGACCGCATCAAGGCGTTGTGGGAGGGGGTCTATGTCTATAGTATGGGCGGGGCGACCGAAGCGTCGATCTGGTCCATCGACTATCCGATTGAGTACGTTGACCCAGCATGGACGAGCATCCCGTATGGAAAGGCGATGCTCAACCAGACCTTCTACGTGATGGATAGCAATCTCAATCCACGACCAACCTGGGTACCGGGTGATCTCTATATTGGTGGGATTGGCGTGGCTCTGGGTTATTGGAAGGATGAGGAACGCACCAACGCCAGCTTTATCGTTCACCCACGCACAGGCGAGCGTCTCTACAAAACAGGTGACTTGGGCCGCTATCTGCCCGCGCCCAAGGATGGGCTCCCGAACATCGAGTTCTTGGGGCGCGAGGACTTTCAGGTCAAGATTCGCGGACACCGAATTGAGTTAGGTGAGATTGAGAGCAACTTGCTTGAACATGCTCAGATTAAAGAGGCTATTGTCTCTGCGGTAGGCGAAAACCGCCATGATAAACAGTTGGTGGCGTACATTGTGCCGTCAGAGAATGGCAACCAGTCCTCTCCAGATGCTGGTCCAGATGCTGATGCTGGTGCTGGTCCTGATGCTGGTGCTGGTCCTGATGCTGGTGCTGGCCCTGATGCGAATACTGGTAGAGCCGAGGCGATTGATCAAGCCGCCTATGGCTTACAAGTGATGCACGGTGTCTTAACCGACCCGGCAGACCGGCTACAGTTCAAGTTAAACCTGCCTGGTATTCGCAAATTTGATGGTCATAACGTGGCAAGCGTCACCTTGCCAGATAATGAAACGGAGATTGATGAGTCCGCTTATTTGGCCCGCCAAAGTTATCGTCAATTTTTGCCTGAGCCAGTGAGCTTGTTACAGCTAGGGCGATTACTTCGCTGTCTCTCTCCTCGTCTCTACCCCGATGCCATTCTGCCCAAATATCGCTATGGATCATCGGGTAGTCTCTATCCGATACAAACCTATCTGTATATCAAAGAAGGACGGGTGACCGACTTAGATGCGGGACTTTACTACTATCATCCCACAAAGCATGAATTGGTCTATATATCGGCACTCACAAGCATTCACCGGGGATTGCAGGGTGGATCAAATAAGATCATCTACGATCAATCCGCATTTACGCTATTTCTTGTCGCCGAATACGGGGCCATGGAGCCGATGTATGGCGCAGCGACCCGTGATTTCTGCCTGTTAGAGGCTGGCTATATGAGCCAACTGTTAATGATGGACGGTCCAGAGTATGATATAGGGTTGTGTCCTATTGGTGGTATGGATTTCGATCCGTTACGGGCCGAGTTTGGCATAACGGATAGCCAGGAGATGGTCCACAGCTTTTTGTGTGGCGGAATCTCGGAAGAGCAGAAACGACAACTCGCCCAAGAAGATGCTAAACCGGAGCCATTGAGCGAGCAGTTGAAAGCCTTTTTGGGTGACAAGCTGCCAAACTACATGGTTCCTAATATCTATGTTGAGCTGCCAGCCATTCCGCTCACAGCCAACGGCAAAGTGGATCGGAAAGCCTTGCCGCAGCCCGATTTGAGTCGTGATAGCGCTGAGATTGTCGCACCAAGCAGTGAGCTAGAACATCGCGTCATCACCCTAGTTCAACAACAATTTGAGATGCAGACCTTGAGCCTGACCGATGATTTCTTCAGTTTGGGTGTCAACTCGCTGGATATCGTGCGGCTTTACAATGCGCTCAAAGCAGAATTTGAAAGCGACGTAACCGTCATCGGCATATTTAACAACCCAACTGTGCAGGGGCTGGTCGAACTGCTCAATCAGGCGGAGAGTGAAATACCAACATCAGCCACGACATCCCCAGAAGTATCTCCAACAACATCTCCATCAGAAGAGCCTCCCGCGCCTGAGCTAAGTTCAAAGGAGATGGATTTGCTATCCGCAAACATTGAACATCTCAGCGATGCGGAAGTCGAAGCGTTATTGGCAACACTTCAAGCATAAAGAGCGACAAGGATAGATCATAGGGTATCTGCTCAATAAATTAGGGGATATTTGATAGAAGTCCGACTTTTGTCAAAAGTCGGACTTCTGTACCGCTGAATATTGAGAAGATACCCTATGATCTATCCTTGTCGCTCTTTATGCTTGTAGTGTTGCCAATAACGCTTCGACTTCCGCATCGCTG
>JBCCFC010000213.1:0-13675 GCA_039029935.1 Chloroflexota bacterium | reverse complement strand
TTTTTTTTTTTGCCCCTTTTTTATATTTTTTAACAACTTTTTTTGGGGGGGGGGGGCCCGGGGTTTTTTTTTAAATTTTTCAAAAATTTTAATCACCACCGGCCGGTCCCAGCCATGGGGATTTTGGTTTTTCCTAAATTTATTCGGGAAATTTAGAAAAAACGTGGTTTATATCTATACAGTATATTTCGGCACATAATTGCCTGAATATAAATACTGGTGTCGGGATAGTGGTGTGGACATTTTTGTCCACACCACTATCCCGACACCAACGAATCGTTTTATCAAGAATCAAGGAGACAACAATGATTCAAAACAGTAAAAAATGGCTGGTAATTCCGGCACTGATGGTGGTTGCGCTCATCTTGGGTGCATACCAAAGCCAATCAGCAGTCGTACTGGCCGACAGCCCACAACAGAGCAATACGCTCACGGTTGGGTCTGCAAGCGTGGACGCGGGGACATCAGGGGCGGTTGACATTTCGCTCAACAACACCGATGCCGTTGCGTCTTCGCAGATCGAGATCAGCTATGACAACAGCAATGGTGTCACGCTCACGGGCGTCAACCCAACCGGGCGGGCAACAGGGTTCCAGACCAACTTTAGCGAAAGTACGTCTGGCTCGACCACAAGCGTGACCATTCTGATGTTCAATCTGACAGGGTCTACGATTGATGCGGGCGACGGTGCGGTGTTGACACTGGACTTCACCACGACAGGGGCAGCAGTAGGCACAACGGCTCTCATTGTCGACACTGTGTTGCTTTCCAACAGCAGCGGTGGTGCATTAACATCATCGGGTGTTGATGGCTCTATCAGCATCAACGGCACACTGCCACCAGAGCCAGCCATCGTCTCGGTTTCACCCAATCGTGCAACCCAAGACGACTCGCTCACCGTGCAGATTACGGGCAGCAACGTGGACTGGACAGCCAATGCACCGACCAATGTGTCATTGGGTGCGGGCGTCACGGTGAACAGCACGTCCGTCGTCAACGCCACCACACTCTCGGCTGCAATCAGCATTGATGCGGCGGCGAGCGCAGGTCCGCGTGATGTGACCGTCGTAATATCAGGTGGTGCGGATCTCACCTTGAGTAACGGTTTTACCGTACAGGGTCCTGGCATTGGCATCATCATGCCCACCGACGTGGAAGGCTATCCAGGCGGTAGTGTCACCATTCCAGTGTCGGTCACAACGGATGTTACAGGCGAAGGCATCTTGGCCTATGGCTTCACATTGACCTTTAGCCCAACCATCCGTCTGCAAAGCGTGAGCCAAGACAACACGTTGAGTGACAACAACTGGAGTGTCACACTCAATCGTGGAAATGGTGAAGCGCGCATCGTTGCCTTTAGCAGCGTGGCAATGGCAGGAACAGGCACATTGCTCAACCTCACCTTTGAGGTCAGCCCGGGGGCCGAGGTTGGTACAGAGACGGACATTGTCTTTAGCGAATTCCGCTTTAATGAGGGTGAACCCGCGTCACAGACCGATAATGGTCACATGACCATTATCATGCAACCGGGAACCATCGAGGGCTGTGTCACACCTGTGCATGACTTCTCGCAAGTCGTCGCAGGCTTGCCAATTTCGTTCACCAACATGGTCTCTGGTGCGCAGGACACAGTGACCACTGGTGACGATGGCTGTTACAGTGCCAGCATAGAACCGGGTGATTACGTGGCGGCACCTGCCAAAACAGGCGTCATCAGCGATTCACTCAACGTTTGGGACTCGATCCAGATTGCCTTACACGATGTACAGCAGGATGAGAGCGATTTTAGTCCGCATCAACTCACGGTCTGTGATGTCACCCAAGATGGTACATGCACAGGTTTTGATGCGGCCCAAATTGCGCTCTATCGTATTGATCCCGCGTTGACCACGTCGATTGCTGGACAATTTGTCTCGGACCCATTCTCACGCACACACGCACTCGGTGGCGGTGACTCACTGACCGGACAGGACTATGAACTCTATCTGGCAGGCGATGTCACGTTGGATTGGCCGGCGTCGGTGCAGAGCCAAGCCGTCGTCGCAGCCGCGCGTACCCAAGCAATTGTGGTCACACTGCCATCAGCAACCACAATCGAAGGGGGAACGCTGACACTGCCAGTGACGGTTGCCAATGCGGGTCAAAAAGGCATGTTGGGCTACGAACTGTTCATCAGCTTTGATCAAGAAGTCCTTACCATTGAAGAGGTCAACAACGAAGGCAGCGTTGCCCGCGACACTGGTTGGGTCTTCCAGCAGGGCGTCACCGATGCAGGTGAGATTCGCGTGGTCAGCTACGGTACGTCACAGCTCGAAAGTGATGGCGTTCTGTTCAACATCGTCGCCACCGTACATGGCGATATTGAAGGGCAGACACCGCTGACCGTTTCGCATCTCATGTTCAACGATGGACAGCCAGAGACGACAGGCGTTGATGGGCAGATCGTCGTGGAGCAGTTTGTGATTAACAGCACGAACTTTTTGCCGATTGTGAGCCGATAAGACCTACGATAGGCTACCAGCGTTGCTGTCAAATCGTAGATGACAGGGAACTCATTGTGCAGATTGCCAATCTACAGGAGGGAGGTTGGCAATCTGTGCTTCTTCATGCAACAGCAATAATTGCTGTAAAAAAGCAAAGTATATAAGCCAAGGAAACAAACCAATGAATAACAAATTTTCTGGATTCAAACACACCATCCAAATTATCACAGTCGCATGTCTCGCACTCTACGGGGTCATCATGTTGACGGGGCAGAGTATCGCCCTGTGGCAAACCAAAGATGTGGCGGCACAGGAGACAACCAACACGATCACCGCCAGCACGACTAGCATCCCCTTTGTTATCAGCTATCAAGGTGTACTCAACGATGATAACGGCACACCACTCAATGGCCGTTATACGCTTTCATTCCGTATTTACGAAGATGCCGTTTCCACCAATGCACTTTGGACAGAACAGCATGGCAATGTCACTGTCCAAGCAGGGCACTTCAATGTGTTGCTGGGGAGCCAGACGACATTGCCCGAAACCCTCTTTATGGATGCCAGTATCCCATATCTCGGTGTCACGGTTCACCCCAATGCCGAGATGCTGCCTCGACAACGCTTTCATAGCGTGCCGTTTGCACTGTACGCCAACCACGCGGGTTCGGCCAAGGATGCCACCCATGCAGTGAATGCGGACAATGCCACAACGCTTACGGGAACGTTGCCGGGGAGTCAAATCGTGAATGACTCTATTGACCTTGATAAGCTCAGTTTTGCGGATGGTGCAGGCAACATCAACTTTGGCGAGAGCATGGCCTTTGAGGATGACGCACTCAACATTCAAGGGGGCATCAACCTTCAGGGGAATATGGCGTATCAGGCCATTCAACAGGTGGATTTGGCTGCACCAACAACCTACGCTGTCACCACACGCCGCTATCAAGTTCAAGCCACAAAAGCACAGGTGGGCAGTACTGTTCCATTAGATATGGATATTGTCTATGCTCTCTGTCGAGATGAGGATGGTTGTGCAGTGACATTGGGCATGAAAGATTGGCATAACACTCAACCTGGTAGCGTGGCATCGCGAGGACCATACCGTTTGTTTCTCTCTGACTCGTCCACCCACTTTCGATTATCAAATGTCGATACACAAGGCATGGATGGGAATGGTTCTGTAAACCACATCCTTCAGTCTTGGGACTGTTATTTCACCGATGGTGAATATACCAATCGTCAGGGTAGTGACAACAATGTCCAGCTAGGCTTACTCAATTATAACAGCACCTACACAGACCCAGATATGGTTTGCGTTCTGACGATAGAGGATTAATCATAAATTAATCGGGGAATTCCTACGAAAACAGTGTTTATTCGCATATAAAAAGTAATTAGTGTTGAAAAGAGACCTTCATCAACCAAGGACATAAACCAATGAACAACAAAATTTCTGGATTGAAAAATACCATCCAAATCATCATGGTCGCATGTCTCGCACTCTACGGAGTCATCATGTTGACGGGGCAGAGTGTCGCCCTGTGGCAAACCAAAGATGTGGCGGCACAGGAGACAACCAACACGCTCGCCGCCAGTACGGCTAGCATCCCCTTTGTCATCAGCTATCAAGGTGAGCTTTACGATGATAGCGGCACACCACTCAATGGCCGTTACACACTTTCATTCCGTATTTATGCCGATGCCGTTTCGACTGATGCGCTTTGGACAGAACCGCATGGCAATGTGACTGTACAGGCTGGACACTTCAATGTGTTGCTGGGGAGCCAGGCGACATTGCCCGAAACACTCTTTACAAACGGCAACATCCCTTATCTCGGTGTCACGGTTCACCCCAACCCCGAGATGCTGCCTCGACAGCGCTTTCAGAGTGTGCCATTTGCACTGCGCGCCAACTATGCAGATTTAGCTCAGGATGCCAACAATGCTGAGAATGCAGTGAATGCTACAACGCTTACCGGAACGCTACCGGGCAGTCAAATCGTGAATGACTCTATCGGCCTCGACAAGCTCAATTTTGTGGATAGTGCGGGCAACATCAACTTTGGCGAGAACATGGCCTTTGATGATGGCGCACTCAACATTCAGGGGGGCATCAACCTTCAGGGAAATATAGCGTATCAGGCCGTCAAACAGGTGGATTTGGATGAACCAACAGCCTATGCTGTCACCACACGCCGGTATCACGTTGAAGCCACAAAAGCGCAGGAGGGCAATACAATTCCATTAGATATGGATATTATCTATGATCTCTGTCGAGATGGGGATGGTTGTGCGGTGACATTGGGGATGAGAGATTGGGACAATAATGCGCCTGGACGTACAACTTCTCGAGGACCATATCGTTTGTTTCTCTCTGAAACATCCACCCATTTTCAAATGTCAAATACAGATTGGCATGGCATGGATGGAAATGGTACTGTACACCACATCGTTCAGGCTTGGGACTGTTATTTCACCGATGGCGAATACACCAATGCAAGCGGCAGCGATAACCATGTCCAGCTAGGCTTACTCAATGCTATAAATAGGTACCGAGACCCAGATATGGTTTGCGTTCTGACGATAGACGATTAGCCAAATTGACCATTTTGTAGTTCGCTTACCTATACAAATTCACAATCATAACAACGAGGTTCCAATGAAACATCGACCAATCTACACATGTACCCTCACGTTCATGCTGTTGCTTGTGGCGGGACTCATGCCCATGAGTTCCTCGGCCAATAGGATGATGATCAGTGATGGTCAAGCCATAAGCGACGGTGCGGGGAATTCCCTCATCGGCGGCAGTTTTAGCGGGTTAGGCGGGACATCCATCACCCCTGACAACAAACTGACGATCCGTCATCGCATGACGGCCATTGGCAAATTGACACCCCAAGATTATCAGAATATCTATGATGAAGCCACCGCATTGCTGACGGTTGGCAAAAATTTCCGCACACAGGAAATTCAGATGCCAGCACCCGATGCGCATGGACAGGTCTATGTCATCACCGATGCACTCAAGAACTATGAAGATTTTAACGATGGTCAATTCTTCTATAAATTCTGTGCCAACTATGACGCCATTGACACACATGACTACTGTCCTGACGAGGATAGTCGTGGCAACCCACGCGCCAATGTGCGCAACGACCTCATCCGTGCGCGTGACTTGTTCCGTGTTCTCGAAGAAGTTGGCCCTGCCAGCCTAGAATTATCGGATGGCAGTGCGCGCACCGTTGGACAGGCAGGTGTTCGTGAGACGTTGCGCGAGATCGCCTATATTCACTTAATTTTTGGCAATGAGTTCTTGGTGGATGCGGTAGACTACCGTTTTAGTAGCGATGCCTTTAATGCACAACAGATTATTCTGCAAGAGATTGAACAGCTAAACAAAGCGCGTCAGCAATACACCTTTGCGGTTGAGCAACTGGTCTATGCCTTTAATCAATCCAAGTTTGATGGGCTGGACTCATTGCACGTCGGTGACTACTTTACAGGGGCAGAGTTTGAGCTGTTTGCCATTGCCAGCGAACGCATGGTGACAACGTTGGATGAGCTGGCGCGTCGCCACCGCCAACTGGGGCAGGATGAGACTGCACTGGCGGTGTACAACGATGGCATCACCGAGCAGTACATTCAGGCGATGGCACTGGCACAGCAAGCTGCGTCGTTGGATGTCGATTTTGTCGAGAACGGCGGCTGGCAGGTAATGGCAAGCCTAGAGCGTTTACAGGCACAGGTGCAGACCATTCATGATGGCTTGAATCCCTTTGGCTTTACCGACTCCTACGTCCCCATCCACACCTATAACGAGTTGTCGGGCGTTGTCCAAAATTTCCTGCGTGATGCCACGGAAGATGAACGCGAGGCACAGACCGCGCAGCGCGAGTTTGACCACAATGCCTCGGCTCTACGCCAAGAGCTGCGGACGCTGCATCTCAACTATGACAGCCAGCTTTTGGAGTTATGTGGCGCCACCAACGACGACTTTCGTACCTGTGAAGGCGGTGTGATGCTGCAAAACTATGGCAACATGTTCATTGCCTCCAAACAGATTGACTTGATCGAGCAACGGATTGCGCAGATTCCCGAAAAGATTCTGATTGAGCAGGAACGGGCGGGCAAAACCATTGACATTACGCTCCAAGGCGGAGAGGCTCTCTCGGCCCTTGCCTACGCCATTGGGGTGCGCAATGCTTACCGTGTCACCAAATCCATTGTGGACTCGACAAGTCATACGTGGTTCTTTGAAATCAGGAATGAAACGTCCGCTGGATTTAGTAGCGTACAGGGTTGGTTTGCGTCTAGTAGTGTCTCTGTTTCAACAGGCTATCGACACTCACGCTCCAAAACCACATCGGTTGCCCGTGTATGGGACCCTGCACAGGAAGAGGTTGGGCGCTTGAACGGTCTGCGGGATGTACAAAATGCGGCAACACAGGCAGAAATCACGGGAGCAAACAGTGAAGCGGTTATCCGTAACCTGCTGCTGCAACAGGCTGATCTGATGATTGAACTGGATATCGCCCTAGAACAGTGGAACAAACTCGCCGATGAGCATAACCATCTGGTCGAAAAATATCACAACCTGCTCAAACTGCGTCTCGAAGCGCAAGATGATTTTCTCGACAGCTATCTCAACAATCCAGCCTATCGCATCCTGCGCGATTCATGGACAGTGGAGGCCACACGCAGCCATGACCAAGCCGCACAGTTTGCCTATCTGGCCGCCAAAGCACTCGAATATGAGTTCTTGGCACCACCCCATTTTCTGGACGATATTTTCCAAGCACGTGTTGCCGACGATGTGGATAACTTTATGAATCAGTTGGAGGAGTGGCGTATCGCCCTCAGCAGTCCAGGGGAACGCAATCGCTACCCCTATCTCATCTCATTGGCCGAGGATATCTTGGGGTTGACCGACGAAAACTTGGACCCAGACAACACATTGAGTGCATCCGAACGGGCGCAGCTACGTCACCAACGCTTCCAAGAATTTATCCAACGTAACATCGACCCCGATAGTGGTTTGCTGGAATTTCATTTCACTACTTCGATCCAAGACAACAATCTTTTTAGCCCCAATGTGTGGAACAACCGCATTGCCGGGATTGGCCTGCCCAGTGATGTCGCCAGCACACAGGGTGTTGCGCTCAACCTGTTGACACGGCAGACGGGCAATGCAGGGACACCCGAAGTACTCTTGGTTCATGGGGGACAAGCCTCCTATCGTCAACGGACAGGGGATATTGTGGAATATATGCCCGGCCCGACCCATATCACAGGCTACTCTCTGCCACCGGGATTCTCGCAGCCAAGCACAGGAGCCGTCATCCTGAGCAGCGTCAACGGCAACAATCGCGGCTCACCCACCAGCGCGCTCTTTAACCGCAGCGTCGCCGCCTCCAACTGGACCCTGCGCATTGATCCAACGTCACCGCTGAATCGCGACTTGGACCTGACCCAACTGGAAGACATCGAGATTCAGATGGACAGCACAGGCATTGCGCGCCCGACTCGTCGTCAAGCGGCAAAGGCGGAGTCGCAGGCATTGATTGAAGTGTTTGAGAGAGTGAAGAGTGAATAGTTGAGAGTTGAAAGTTGAGAGTTGAACGAATCATGCATAGTCCCCAGAGAGGGTTCCCAAAATCCCATGCTGATAGGCGAGCCCTGATGAATCAGGACGGCACGACAGTGCGCTTCAGCGTACTTTGCATGATAGACACCGAATTCATTCGGTGGCTGTGGTGAGCTTGCAAATGTCAACTCTTCAACCTTTCAACCTTTCAACCCTTCAACCCTTCCACTCTTCAACCTTAAAAATTATGAATACAAAGAAACATACAAAATTTCAACCCAAATGGGTCATCTCGCTGTTGTTGTGGATGATCCTAACCGTCTGGCTGATACCGATGGTGGAGGCCAGTGATAAATCGGGGGTGTCGCCACAGGTCATCTCATTGCCCTCTGGACCGGGGTCATTGGAGGGCATTGGGGAGTCGTTTGCGCCGGATTTAAGCACGGGGACGGCCAGTTATCCGGTTAAATTGGCTGTACCGCCGGGGGTGGCGGGCTTTGCGCCAAACCTGACCTTGGCCTATAACGGTGGCTATCCCAATGGTCCCTATGGGCTGGGATGGCGGTTGGATATTCCCTATATCCAGCGACAGACGGATGAGGGCTTGCCTCACTATGATGATGGTCAGGACCGCTTTATCTATAGCAACAGCGAAAAGTTGGTGCGGCTCAACAATGGTGACTATCGCTTTGAGAATGAAGGCAGTTTTCTTCGCTTCCGTTATCTTAGCGACAGTAGCTGGGCGGTTCATGCACCCAACGGGATACGCTCGGTCTATGGCGTCAGTGCAACGGCGCGGGAAGAGAATCGGTATGGTATCTTTCGGTGGCGGCTTGAGCGGCAGGAGGATACACATGGCAACGAGATTCACTATGCCTACACCCAACATGGGGGGCGCGCCTATCTGAACGAGATTCGCTACAACTTTAGCAGCGATGAGCGGTACAACGCCATTGTCTTTCATTACACAGACCGCCCTGATGTTTTCACCAACCATCTCAGCCGTGCGCCCATCACCACAGCGTTGCGCGTGGTCGAAATTGAGATACAGGCGTTGGGACGACTGGTGCGCCGCTATCAGCTTGACTACACCACCGAGCCATCAACGGGGACACACTCGCTGTTGACGCAGATCACACAGGTGGGACAGGATGATGTCAGCACCCTGCCGCCGACGACCTTTGCTTACAGTCGCTTTGACCCCACAGACTATGCGGTGGTCGATATGCAAAACTCGCCGCCTGTGGGATTGAGCAATCCTGATGTCGAGTTGGTCGATATTAACGCCGATAGCCTGCCCGATGTGTTGCACAGTCCTGCCAGTGGACATCACTTCTATCTCAATCAGGGCAACGGGCATTGGGCATCGACACCCACACATCCAGCCCAATCACCCGGGTCGCGGCTTTCCGATGCCACCACCAGCATGGTAGACATCACGGGCAATGGGCGTGTGGAGTTGGTGGTCAAAGAGAGCAATCGCTTTTACTACTATCCTGGCTCACTCGACTATACATGGGAGCAGGAGAGTCGTATTGACTACAATATCACCCCCAACTTTACGCTCAATGACCCCAACCTGCGTTGGACCGACCTCAACAACGACAAGCGTACGGACCTCATCTACACGACCAGCAGCCATTACTTTATCTGGCTGGCTCATGCCGATGACACGTGGAGCGAGTCTGCCGATGTCGTGATTCCTGCGTTGGCGGTGGGGAGTCCGCTGCAATTTGCCGATGGCCGTGTCAAGTTG
Organism: Chloroflexota bacterium; assembly: GCA_039029935.1. Classification (GTDB taxonomy): domain Bacteria; phylum Chloroflexota; class Anaerolineae; order Caldilineales; family Caldilineaceae. The sequence continues at coordinate 3,846 of JBCCFC010000213.1, read as the reverse complement.
GGGGATATGAATGGCGACCGTCTGCAAGAGTTGGTCTTTGTGCGTGATGGTCTGCTCGTCTACTACCCCTCCAATGGCAATGGCGATTTTGAAGACCCCATCACCATGCAAAATGCGCCCGCTGGCTTGGATGAACAGGCGAGCCAACTCCTACTTGGCGATCTAAACAACGATGGTTTGAGTGACCTTGTGCTGTCCGGCAATGGTACGGTGCGCTACTGGCTCAACAAGGGCGATGGCTCGTTTGCCGATGAAATCAGGTTGACCGAGATGCCCTCTCGCAATCAGGCCGATACCACTGTGCGCTTGGCCGACATGGATGGTGATGGCGCCAGCGAGCTGCTCTACAGCAATGCCACCAGCAATCTCATGCAGTATGTGGATTTTTCACAGGGGACACAGCCCAATCTGCTCACCGCGATTGACAATGGCTTGGGACGTACCATTCACATCGACTACCGTTCATCAACCGCATTTTATGTCGATGCATGGGCGCAGGATGATGTGTGGTCCACGTGGTTGCCCTTCCCCGTGCAGGTGGTGAGCGCGGTCACGGTACACGATGCCAACAGTGGTGATGACTATCGCATCGACTATGACTATCGTGATGGTTACTATGATGGGATGCAGAAAGAGTTTCGTGGCTTTGCCCATGTCAACCAGATTGAACGCGGCGATGCCACCGCACCGACCACTGTGACCCGTCATCGCTATGACACGGGCATGGCGCATGAGAGTCGCAAGGGGCTGATGCTAGAGCAGGAAGTGCTGGGCGAGGGCGGTGGATGTGCGGGTGATTTTGCGGGCTGCTATCAGCGCATTGTCAACACGGCCACCACGCGCCACATTCAACCGGAGGGTGCGCAGCAAACGCTCGCCTACTCCTTTATCGAGCAGACCGACACCTTTGTGCATGAAACTGAGGCCGATGCGGTCCATCTGCGTCAGCGTTTTGACTATGACGACTATGGCAATGCTACAGAGATGGTCAATTTTGGTCGGGTCTGTGGCGAGGATGTCACCTGTGGTGATGATGAACTGTTCCAGACCACCGACTACATTCACAACGTCGATGCGTGGATGGTCAACTACCCGATGCAGACACGCCGGGCCGACATCAACGGCACTATCGTCAGCGAACAACGCTTCTACTATGATGGCGAAGATTATGTCGGCTTGCCCTTGGGTCAAGTGACACGTGGCAACCTCACCCGCCAGACAGAGAATGTAGGCGATACCAGCGATGACCGTTTTATCCCCACCAAACGCCAAGCTTTTGACCGTTATGGCAATGTAGTTGGCATCATGGACGCCAATGGCAACCGTACCTCGCTCGAATATGACATGTTGGTCCACACCTACCCCATTGTCGAGCAGGTACATTTGGCTGCGGACCAACATGAGGGGGGCAAGACCTTGACCATGATTGCCTCCTATCACATGGGCTTGGGCAAAATCACGGCTGCCACCGATTTTAGTGGGCATCCGCATCATTATGCCTATGATGCCTTTGGACGCATCACCAAGATTGTGTTGGCTGGCGATACGTTGGACCTGCCCACACAGCAGTTCACCTACACCTTAGGGGGACCAGTCAACGCCATCACCACCGCGCAACGGGAACGGTCGGGTGAGTCCGAGACACGGCAGATGGTGACCTATTTTGATGGGCTAGGCCGTTCATTGCAGACACGCAGCGAAGCCGCCAATGGGCAGGTCGTGATTAAGGAGGCTGTCGCCTTTCATGCACGACAGGGTGTTGCACAGACCTTTCTGCCCTTCTATGCCGACACGATGGCCTATGCTGCCCCTGACCCGGCCTTGCCCCACACGACGACCAGCTATGATGCGATGGGACGCCCCATTCGTTCACAAAACCCTGATGGCTCCTTTAGCCGCATTGACTACAGTCCGTTGATGCAGGTGCAGTATGATGAGGAGGACAACCGGATTGGCTCACCTCATTTTGACACACCGAAGACGCTTTTCTACGATGGCTTTGGTCGGGTCATCTCTGTCGAGGAAATCAATCATGTGGGTGGAGTGCGCGAGGTCTACGCCACCACCTATGGCTATGATCTGCTCGGCAACCTCACCAGCGTTGTCGATGCACAGGGCAACACGACCACCAGCCGTTACGATAGGCTCTCACGCCGCCTCTATCTGGACAACCCCGACCGAGGCGAAATGCACTATGTCTATGATGATGCGGGTAATCTGGTCCAGACCACCGATGCCAAAGGGCAGGTCATGCAGTACACCTATGATGCGGCCAACCGTCTGCTCACCGAAAGTTGGGATGTGGATGGGGTGCTGACACCCTATGTCACCTATCACTATGATGATGACCGCTCGCCCCGCTATCCCGATGCGCAGAACACCTTGGGGCAGGTCAGCTATGTGGAGGACCAAGCGGGAGCCGTCTACTATTCCTATGACCAACGTGGCAACACCATCGCCACCGCCCGTCACTTTACTGATGTTATAAATACTGGGGAGCATGTCGATTTTGTGACGCGCATGGCCTATGACGCCAGCGACCGCCTCACCGAGTTGACCTATCCCGATGGCATGGTGATTCCCTACCGCTATGATGCGCAGGGTCAGCTTGCAGCAATAGAAAGCTATGTCAGCCAGATTGACTATACGGCCGCTGGACAACGCGCCGCAATTACCTATGCCAATGGTGTGACCACGCGCTATGACTATGATGACCGTCTGCGTCTGCATCATCTGCACAGCCAAAACCGTCAGGGGACAACGCTGCAATCACTACGCTACACCTTTGACACCAGCAGCAACATTCTCAACATTGCCGACGAGCGACCGCAACGTATCGCCGAGAATGACCAGAGCCAACACTATGTCTATGACAACCTCTATCGGTTGACACAGGCAGCGGGTGTCTATGGGCAGATTGATTATGGCTATGACAGCATCCACAACATGGTCTCCAAGCAAAGTACAGCCAGCGACAGTCGTCTCAACTTGGGGGTGTTGGGTTATGGCGCAGGCACAGCCGGACCTCATGCCCTCAGTTCGGCGGCGGGTGCAACCTACACCTATGATGCCAATGGCAACCGCATCAGCATGATAAATACCAGCATGGACAGCACCAGCAATCAGACGACCTATGCTTGGAATCCACACAATCAACTGATGGCGACAACCAGTACGTCTGTTGAGGATGCGCTGGATGATGGTGGTGATAGCGATGAGATGCAGACCCACTATGTCTATGATGCAGCGGGACAACGGGTGCGTCAGAGTATAACCGTCAGTAATGTCACCACAACCACACTCTATATCGGGCAATATGCCGAGGTGCGGGGCGATGAGTTGGTGCAGTATATCTTTGCCGACAATGGACGCATTGCCGAAGTACGCCAGCCCTTTGATGCAGCGACACTCATACCCGGCCTTTCGGGTGACACGACCAATGACCGTGATACCGCAACCATCACCGAAACCCGCTGGTATCTTGCCGACCATCTGGGCGGGACCAGTCTGCTCTTGGATGACACAGGGGAGATGATTGCCGAAACCGTGTACTATCCCTATGGGCTGACGCGCTATGAGTACAATGGGGATAGCGTAGTCTATCGGTACACGGGCAAGGAGTTGGATGAGACGGGGTTGTATTACGTTGGGGCGCGTTATTATGATCCGGGCGTAGGTATTTGGTTGTCTACGGACCCGATACTGACGTCCTACTTCCCAACAGACGATAAAGATAATGAGAAACAAGAATTACCCGGTATGGGCGGCGTATTCAATGCCAGTAATTTAAATGTTTATCATTATGCAGGCTTGAATCCACTACGCTACAAAGACCCAACAGGTCAA
>JBCCFC010000212.1:0-13684 GCA_039029935.1 Chloroflexota bacterium | reverse complement strand
TTCATTCCAAATATGAGCAGAGTTAGGACTCAATGTCGTGGCAACCTCATATTGCTCAAGACTTTGTGCGAGCATTCTGTCACGCAGTTCAGCATCTCCGCCATTTAAATCGGCCCATGTTCGATAAAGGCGTGCCAGGTTTGCTGTATGGTCTGTATTCAGCGGATTGACCTCTTGCGCCTCTATTAAAACGACCTCCGCCGCTTTGAGCAATTCCTGCTTATTCATGTTGGCAATGTCGTTGGGAACCAAGCTCAATACACGATTTAGATTTGCTGAACCCAGTTGGACTGCACCTTGGTCGGGTGCTCTCTTTGCTTGTTCGAGCAAGGCGCGACCCAGAAACAACATATAATGGTCTTCTGTTTTACGTGCGGCCAGTGCTCGCCGATACAGTTCTACACTGCTGATCCATTCTCCTTGTCGATCAAATTGTTGTCCCTGTTTATAAATAATATCCGCTTTAACAAGGGCAACATTGATCGTATTGACAATAACGATAAGTGCAACCGCTAAGAGTACTGCTGCACTCACGCTCGCTGCCAAGTGGTTTGCAATCCGAAGTCGTCTTTGTCGCAACCAAGGCCATGCATAGACAACACTCGCAACCAGCAGCCATCCAACAACAACCCATGTATACACCGCAAAGTGATCTGCTACATGGTTTAGTTGGCTATCTAAATCTTCACCTGCCACCCCCGGGACTAAACGGCCTGCTTGGTAGAGTCCATAAATAAACCACCCACCCCATACAATTGTGGCATGGGTTAAATAACCTCGTATCCACCAACCAATATCAGGTGCTTTTCGGTGTTTTAAGGATTCTGCAACTAACCCAATCGTTGCAAGGACAATCCAAGTAAAGAGCATCAAATAGAATAGTCCAAGACTATCAATGGCATTGCCACTTTCCATCTTTTTTGTGATGCTGCTCATCAACACAGCCATACGTTCACCAAGCCCTTGGTTGTTGGTTGTATAGATAAAGACAAATGTCAAAAAGATAAGCAAATCGGTCATAATCGTCAGTGGCAAACTGCTGGGTTCAGTTTGAGGTTTCATGTCCCTACTCGACGTTTCTGTACCCGACTGCCGATGGGACCGATTTGAGCCATTTTGCCGTCGGCGCTGTCCTGATCGCTGTCGATTCCGTTGAATACTCTGTCGTTTGCCTTCACTAAGCACCTCACCATCTACTTTATCATCCTCATCAATTTCGCTAGCCTGATCTGTGGTGACAGGAGTAGATAGCGTAAGTGTCTGTTCTAACTGACCCCAGCGCATACCGACAACGAGTAACATTGCAGTCTGTATCCAAAAGTAGGTCCGTGTTGCGGCAATGGCAATGCCAAAATGAATCTCGACAAAGTGTGCCGCAATTGAAACAAGAATGGTAATAATCAATAAATAGCGCGGAATTTCTTCTCGAGATGGAGGTTCTCCATGAATTGAGAAGGCAGACCACATCAGATACACGATAAGCCCTGCAAGAATTCCTGATGGGAGTGCTACGCCAAAGAATCGCAGATTATAGTCGTCGTAGACATAAAAAATGATCACCAAGATCACACTGAAAACGCTTAGTAATGTGGCAAATAGTGTTGCATCACGACGGTGACGGATTAATCCTAGCCACTTCAACGACCAATAAAAAATGGAAACAAATAAAAATACATACCCAATAAACCCCCATATCCCTGTAATGACAAGGGCGTCCCATGTTTCATTGTGCGAACGGTCAGGGCTGGCATTACGCGCCTCCACATGCGCAAGCTCTGGTGGGTAAAACGGGTTATAGGCCACCCACATGGCTTCTGGGCCATAACCAATCAGAGGGCGAATTGCATTAACGATATCTTGATTCCCATCTGGAAAGGTAATTGGGTCGTGGGGTGTGAGCATATCATTTGCCCCTTGCCAAATCAGAATACGGACAATGGCGGTGTCACTTTCTGGGTCAAGGAGTGTCGTAAAACGACCTACATAAGGCACATCTTTTAGTGGATCAAAAATTGGTGAGGTATTCATCAGGATTATGAGAGCAATACCACCGACACCAGCGATGACCCATGATGAGACCCATATGCGATAGCCCCTCGGTCGGATACTGATAAAATACAACAACACAAAAAGATAAATGCCCAATAGCAACCCCAAGAGTGGGCCACGGCTTTGTGTAAATAAAATCGCTATTGTTTGAACAAGGAGTATAAATAAATAGGCACCACCAGCCAAGGCGACGGCTAATTCTTGCTTTGTGCCTGTTGATTTTTTGTTTCCATCTTGTTTGTGAAACAAATACGCAATACAACTATAAACGCGCTCAACCACAAAGAAGAATGCCATAATCAAATATGCAGAAAGAAAAATAGAGTTTCCTGCATTACCAGCAACACGGTTTTGCGTATTCCCACCCCAAGGCAATGGATCTAATCGCATACGTTGAACAATACCATAGATTGCAATCGGTATACTGACACCAATAATGACATGGCGAAGACGCTGGAATTGGTCGGGTCTACGAAGATGCATGATAGCTAATACGGCAATAATTACATAGCTAAGAAAGCTATATGTCCCCTGCAGTCGTTGATATGACCCCCACCAACTGACAAAGCGCGCAACACTAAAGAGCGTACTAATTCCATATGCAAAAATGAGCATGAGGATCGGTAATACAAACGGAATTTTTAGTAGTCGATTTGTTGGTGCTGGTTTGTCTGTCTGATCAAAATACTCATTCTCTATGGCAGCCGTATCATCATCATCGTCATCGGGAATCTCACTTTCTCTTGGTTTTGTTGGATGGCTTGAGTATGCTGGTAGCCAAGCCTGACTACTGTTTGCCAGTTTGATTAACCAGGCTAAGACCATGACAATGGCGATTGTTCGGACTAAGCTAATTTTATCAGGCTCAAACACACGGCTGGAAAAGACATTGAAAAACATGGGTGCAACGACCAACGCCGCCAGCCAGCCGGCCTCAATGATCATTTCGCACCAGTGGTCAATTTTGGTTTTAATATTCATAGTACAATCGTCGTTCTTCTTGGTTGTTTCGTTTATTTTTTCAAATAGAAAGGCTTCATCGACGTGATATAACCAGTCTGCTTGTTAAATCTCTTTTAGGACAAAGGTTAGTATTGTAGGTTGGCTACCTGCGTCACAGATAACCAATCTGTGTTACTGGTTTATACTTTCCTACCCAATTAAAAATAGTACGCCCAAAATTATAACATAAAAACGGCCAATCACCCCTGTAATGATCGACCGTTTTTCAAATCTTGCTGGTTGATAGTTGTTGTTGATCGCTACTTGCACCATTACAGACCGCCTTGTTGCTGTAGCAACGCACGATATAAGGCTGAAACTTGATCCACCATCCGTTGCGCACCAAATTCCTCAACCCGCGCCAACCCAGCCTGACCCATCCGCTGCGCCAAGGCATCATCATCAAGTAATTGGCAAACCGATTGTGACAGGGCTGTTGGGTTTTCAGGTGGGACAAGAAACCCATTGACACCATCTTCAACCGCTTCGGCATTGCCGTCAATGGCTGTGGCAACAATTGGTAATCCTGTCGCCATTGCCTGTGGTAGCACACGTGGCAAACCCTCCCATAGAGAGGTCAAAACAAAAATGTCAAAGGTTGCTAGCAGTTCTGGGACATCCCGTCGTAGACCCGTTAGGTGAAATTGCGCCGTCAGTCCATGCTGTGCAATGAGGGCTTCGACATCACCACGCAACGGCCCATCACCCACCATGACAAAATGCGTATCCGGATGTGTCTGTGCAATCCGTGCCGCCATCTGCACAAAATCAAGCGGGCCCTTTTGTGGCGAGAGTCGCGTGACACTGCCAACCACGGGTGCGTCTTGTGGAATCCCCAGCAATTGACGCATCTCTGGTGGCGATACTTGTGGATGCCCAAAGCGCTCTAGCTCGATGCCACTGCGGATTAGCACATAGTCGTCCTCTGTACCAATCCCGTCCTGCAACCCATCAGCAATATCTTTGGGTGTCACCACAATCAGCTTATCTGTCACGGTCAGGGTACGCTTTTCAAGCCAAATATAAAATGCGCGAATTAGTGGATGTTGTCGCTCGTGATGTCCCCAGCCATGTACGGTATGGACGATGATTGGCACACCTGCCAGTTTGGCTGCCCAACGCCCCACAATACCCGCTTTGGAGCTATTCGTATGCACAATTTGGTATTTCTCGCGCCGCATAATTTGTGTAAGCCGCCATAGCGCAAGCACATCTTTATAAGGGTGAATTTCGCGAACAAGACTTGGTTCAATCGACAGAGCAATCCCACACTCTTCAATAATGGGAATTAAGGAGCCTTCCACCCCTGTTTGTGGACCACTGATGACATCCAAATCCCATTCGTTTCGCAGACGGTCGGCAGTCAGATAGACTGTCTCCTGCGCCCCACCAATGATGAGCCGAGTGATCAATTGGAGAACCTTTATCTCGTTGGTGTTCGCTGTGCTGGTGTTCGCTGTATCAGTTTTAGCGGTATTGATTTTAGCTGTAGTCATAATAGTCCAGATAGGGTCTTGTAACCGTTTCAAGTGTCTGTTGTTGTGCGTCTGTCAATTCTTGCTGCCACTTATCATTGGTGTTCGCAAATGACAATTGCTGCAAAGACTGCTCAAAGTCAGATGTCCACGCTAATTCGCAAAAGTCCAGCACCATCTTCATAGTATCCATTGGCTCTGAACAAAGCGTCTCATATTTAAATTCTAAAAACTGACTGCCTGCACCAACCACATCTAGCTGTTTCCGTGCCTGCTGCATACGTTCCATCAAAATCAGCCAGTTAATCCCTGCCAAGGCAATAAACGATTGATTATGTTCTTCCCACAAAGTCTCGTGTGCGGGCGAGAGTTTACCCCAACGCCAGTTTTCGGGTCCATGCCACCCTTCCCAAAAATCCACTTTGGTGAGGGAATGGGCAACAGCACGACCATCACGCACAATATGGACGAACCGAGCATCTGGAAATAGAGTATATAGAAAACTGAGCCGAGGCCACCCCGTGATTTTGGTCATCAACGTGGGTCGGTTTGGTGTCATGGTTTGGCTTAACACATGGTGTAATTTTTTCTGGATACCCGGCGTAACATCATCCGCAACCAAATCACGCACAGGACGACCAAATCCAGGATAATAGGTGTCCCAAAATGGATAACATTCCCCACCGCCCAAACGGTCACTTTGCTTGAACCAAGCACCAATCAACGGCGTATCCAGTGCATTTAATACACGTTGATTGAGATGTGGTTTACTTGGGTATTTGTTTAAAATGCGCGTCAGCCATGATATGTGCGGATGTAGTGCTAACCCTTGGTGAAAGATAGTTGAGCCGCTACGCCCCGCGCCAACGATGAAGATCGGTTGTTTAATATCTGTCATGAATTGATCTATTGAGATACACGTCCATATAAACGTTCATATAACTGTTCTGTTTGATTGACCATTTCTGTCACTGAAAAAAACTGCTCAGTTCTTATACGTCCCGATGCCCCCATTTTGTTACGCTTTTCTGCGTCATCCAGTAGGACTTGAATGGCTTTCGCCAATGCATCGGCATGATGAGCGGGTACCAATAACCCAGTTTCTTCATCGACGACAACCTCCGGTGTACCCCCAACGGCTGTTGCCACAACAGGAAGCCCCGCATCCATCGCCTCAATCACCGTATTTGGCATGCCTTCATGGAAGGAGGGCTGAACAAAAATGTCAAATGCCGACAACAAACGTGTGATATCGCTACGATAGCCTAGCCAGTGTACTCGATTTGATACCCCTAGTGCCGCAGCCTGTGATGCCAGTGCCTCGCGTTCTGTACCATCCCCTACAACCACCAAATGGCAGTTATGCATCGAATCAGGTGTAGAACCTTGTTCGGAAATCTGTGAGAAAGCTTGGACAAGCACATCGACGCCTTTTACAGGGTCAAGACGGCTCACCGCACCGATTAGCATTTGCCCATGCTCAATCCCCAGTTCAGCGCGCACAGATTGACGATTCTCTTGTCGAGCTTGCGGGGAAATGTTTGATAATTCAATTCCATTCCGAACAACGGTGATTTTTTCTTTTGGCAACCGGACATGTGTACCATAGAAATCTTGCACATTTTCAGAAACAGCAATGACTTGATCAACAAAGCCAATCGTATAGCGATTGAGATGATAACGCCACTCACTTTCCATCGCCATGGTCCGCTCACCACAGATAATAATGGGGACGCCAATCATGCTGCCTATGATACGCCCAGGGAAATTCGCGTGAAATAGCCACGTGTGTAGAATATCAGGCTTTTCGGCGCGAATCCATTGATATAGTCTCGCAAAGGCGTCAAACCGATACTTGCGGCTCATCCCCAAATCGGTCACAGTAACACCTATGTCACGAATCTTATTGGCTGTTGCGCCATCGCCGCCATATAGACAAGCGACAGAGCTTTCAAATCGCTCCGTATCTGTATGGGCAAGAAGGCGATACAATGCGGACTGGGCACCCCCCGTCGTTAATTCTGTGATAAAATGTGCGATTTTTAACATCAAGTTGCTTTGTGTGTGATTATTGTTAGGATTTTCAAAATGGTTTCTGCTTCCAAACGGCCAGCATACTCGCGAGAAAAAGCAAGCCGCATTTTGGGGCGGTTTGTCTCCAGATTTGTTACCTTTGCACGAATAAATGTCCAATTATCTACAACTGTATAGCCACCATATAAAACAGATTCGTCGACCGTTATCTCGACATCAGCCGACGTCCGTTTCGCCTGATGGTTTAAGAAAATTGTTGCTAATATCTGACCATAGAGCTGATAACGTGGATCTTTGTTTTCCAATCCTTTTTTGGCTTCAACAATCACGAGCCAAGGTGTATGAAGCTGACTTGCCAACGTATACCCAAGCACCCCATCAATAACTCCATGCAATGTCACATAGGGTAGGTCTGCGCTTGTTGAGACTTCTGACCACGCCTGAAGCTGTTCTGTTTCCGCCAACTGTAGAAGCGGGTAATTGAGTCGCGCCCACAATGTGGCCTCATTCATAATGCTGGTACGCCCCTTTGCAACACCACCGACAATATAATCCAAGACAACTTGTTGCGTGTCAGACAGTTGCACATGTTCATATTGCTGCCACGCACAATCAGGTGTTTCTGGCTCAAACTGAATTTCAGCAATCTGATTCATAATTATTTGATTTAAGTCTGTAAACGCATATTTTGTGGACATCTCTATTTACCGAAATATTCCTTTCGGGTTCGCCCAGAAACGAACCCGTAACTCTTCCCCAATCAGCTCAAATTCTGGCTCTCGTCCTGTCAATTCTCTGGTCAAGCGAATCATCAAACGCGGGATACCTGTCCCAATCGCACTCATATACCCAAGTTGCGTCAACAACGTGGCAATCGTTCGATTACGCTCGGCATGAACACCAAACTTAATACTATCAAGCGTGACGGAATTGGGCAATCGTCCTGGGCTACGAATCTCAATGCGGTCATCAAAGACAAAAAGTCGGATTTGAGAACCGCTAAGACTATAATCTCGATGCACAACGGCATTCACAATCGCCTCACCCAAGGCTTTATCGTCGTAGAGCGCGATATCTTCACGATAAAAGCCATGTTCAATGGCAGGATGACGGATATTGCGCTTGATAAATGTCTTTGTCTCATCAATGATTGATGCTTTCTTGTCTTTGCCGACACGTACATAAAACCGCCCACCTGCTGTTCGGTAGGGCTTCTGTCGATTGAGTTCTGGTTGAATGGTCAGCACAACAAGGTCATGACCCTCAACCTGTATCTGTTCCAGCACAGGGCTAACAGGGGGTATACAGCGATCACGGCAGATATTGGTGAGTTGCTGAAATGTAGACTCGCTATTGCCAACACCAATCGCTGCACCATCATCATCCACACCGATATACAACGCACCGCCATTGCTGTTGGCAAAAGCGACAATCTCGCCAGCGATATTCTCAGGGCTATCAATTTTGCGTTTAAATTCAACTTGTTCTGTCTCACCTGTTGCGAGAATTGATTGAATATCTAACATTATAACTATCCACTTTCCACTATCCACTTTCAACGCTCAACTTTTCACTTTCAACTTTTTCCAGGCCACACGCTCAACCCCAACACCGACCACCGCAAAACTACTTAGGTTCAAATCTGATCCATACTGGTCACGCAGCACACGTTGATAATGTTGCAGTTGTGTCTCGGCCTCGGTGATGGCATTATGTACGGCAGGTATCTCCAGTAGTTCATCTCGGCTTTTCTCCTTGACTTCAGAGCCTTTTAATGGTGCTTTATTGACGCGTTTTTTCTTTTCATACTTTTTCTCATCAGTCTCTTCATCACCCTCGACATCTGCTTCAACGATTTTATTCAAGGCTAATTGCTTGAACTCAAAGAGTAAATTGAATAGCCCACTTGTCTGCACGTTGGGACGCAACAGCATGACCAAATCGCCATAACGACGGTTAAGCTCAGGCTCGGAGTGCATGATGTAATCCGGATGATGATAGAGCATGGCGACGAAGATACTTTTGAGTGTGAGTTCTTTGAATTCAGGATAGTCACGGTTGCTGTAGACCGCCATGTGATTGGCTTCGATAAAGTCACAGACGGGTTCAATGTCCCCTTGTAGGAACAGCGCCTCCGCCGCCTGTGCAGCCTGTTCCAATATCTTTGTGTGTGCAAAGGTCATTGCCAGAATGCGCTCGGCATAAGTTTCTGCCATCACCAAGTTGGGAATAATAAGGCGAATTTGCCCCAGCACTTTGCCATTGAGGGTTAACGCACCCAAATAGCAAAGCAACGACGCAAGTCGCCCTTGACGCATATCATCCTGTAATAGTTCGTCTGCCCCAAATTCAGTACCAATACGATGAACACCAACCTCCTGCTCTGTGTTGAGTGCCTTCACCAACACCTCACGTCCACTGCTATAGCTGGCAATGTATTTGAGCTTCCCCCGGTCCGCTTTCAGATTACGATCCAACATTTCTTCTGGGTACGCGCCTGTGCGTTGCAGATAACGCAGAAAATAGAAGACCATTGTGGGGTTATAGAGTCGTGAATCGGTTGATGCCAGTTTCGCTGGTGGCTCAATTTCGGGAGTAAACCATGATCCATCATAATGGGTGCGCATCATATCTAGAGCTTCGGCATGTTTGGCCGCATGTTGCTTTGGGGATATGCCTCTCTCATCCAGCACCCCTGACAGCATATCGGCAACCTCATGTTCCCAAAAGCCACAAAGGTCATTGAACCAATCAAACCAGTAGATATCATCAAAGACGTTGGCGCCACTGGTAACATCATTCATGACAATCGGCGTCACACCAGTGATGAACACACGATCCAGCCCATCGCCTCCCCCCACGCTCTTGATATTTTTAAAGAACGTCTTAAACATGCCCTCACCCGTCACCAAGCTTTCATAATCTCTGTGACTACGTTGCTGCACGTTCATCATCACTTCATTGGCAAAGTTGTCATACTCATCAATGAAGAGATACAGCTTATATCCAGATGCGACGACCACGTCAAGTAACGAATCCAATGTTGTCAACGAATCAATAGGGTCAATTTCGATATCGTCATCCAAGAAGGCTTTGTAATGTCTTCGGAATCGTTTCATTTGACTATTGATACGGCGATGCAGTTCTGCTTCAATTTCTGCCATGGTGCCATCTGAGCGCACACGCGAAAAATCCCAACGCATGGATCATGTAGGAACTATGGAGCGGTGTCGGGTCTTGACCAATCTTGAGATGACCAAAGAGTTGCGAAAAACGGTCTGCCTTGGCGACATCATAGTAATCCATCATTGTTGATAACCAGAGGCTTTTGCCAAACCGACGTGGACGTAGAAAGAGTAATTTTTTGCCCCACTCTTCAAGAAAATGAATCTTATCTGTCCGGTCAATATAGACATACTTACCGTTAATCATATCTTCAAATTCATACACACCATATGGAAATTTTAACATCATTTCTCCACTTTAATTTTCAGTTCCTTCCACACCACGCGCGCAACCCCAACGCCAATCACAGCGAAACTACACAATTACAGATTATCTCCATACTGAACCAGTATACCACAAAAAAAAGCGACTCGTCCGTAATAATACACGGACAAGTCGCCTCACCACTACCAACTTTCAACGCTCAACTGTCAACTTTTGTCTGCATACCATTGAACTGTTCTCTGTAAGCCCTCTACAAAATCGACCTTGACCGTATACCCTAGCTGTGCCTGTGCGCGCTCAATGGCGGCTAACGAATGCTTCACATCCCCCTTACGTGAGGTGTCAAAGGTTGGTTGAATATCTGTCCCCATCAGATCATTCAAAATCTCAACCAGTTCCAACAACGTGTAGCGCTGTCCACAGGCAATATTAAATACTTGACCAGACACATCTTCCGCTGGTGCTGTTGCGGCCAACAAGTTAGCAGACACATTGTTGTCAACAAATGTAAAGTCGCGCGACTGTGTGCCATCGCCAAAAATTGTTGGCGATTTCCCCGCCATCATGGCCTTGATAAACAGCGGAATGACGGCTGAGTATTGCGAATTGGGGTCTTGGCGCGGACCAAATACATTAAAATAGCGTATACAGACTGTCTCCAAGCCATACAGATCATAAAAAATTCGACAGAAATGTTCTGCCGCCATTTTTGCGACTGCATAGGGTGATTTGGGACGTTGGATCATGGATTCTTCCTTAGGCATCGTGGGTGAATCACCATAGATGGATGACGATGAGGCAAACACAAATCGTTTTACCCCTGCATCGCGTGCCGCTACAAGCATGTTGAGAGTGGCATTTGTATTGGCGTCATTACTGGTGAATGGATCCGCCACACTACGAGCGACTGATGGCATGGCACCCTGATGCAATACGTAATCAACACCCTGTACGGATTGACGACATGTCTCTTGGCTGCGCAAATCCCCTTCGATCACCTCTATATTGTCCAGAACAGATGCTAAATTTTCGCGCCGTCCGGTGCTAAAATTATCCAAGACGCGGACACCATGTCCCTGTCCCAGCAATGTATGCACAATATTGGAGCCGATGAACCCAGCCCCACCTGTGACTAGATACGTTGTCATAACGATTGAACCTTTCTTTCAAATACAGTGCATTACCCAAGAACACCCACCGCGGAACCCACTAACGCATCGCGGGGTCTATCCACATAAGTTCGGAACCATAGCTCAAGCATAAGCAATGTCCATAGCGGGAAACGATGGTTAAAACGTTCGCTGTCGTGCTGGTCGAGCAATGTTTGGACAGCCTTTCGCTGGAAAAGACCGCGCTCAATCGTATGCGAACTGAGCAAGACATCGTGGAGCGTGGTCCGCATCTCGTGACGAAACCAATGGGCAATGGGTACTGAAAATCCAGCTTTTGGGCGATACAAAATATCTGCGGAAAGATGATTCTCTAACGCCTTTTTGAGGATATACTTACTCTGATATCTGAATCCTTGTCGATGTAATTTATAGTTGACGGGTAGGGATGCCGCAAATTCTGCAAATTTGTGGTCTAAGAAGGGTGAGCGACCTTCAAGCGAACTCATCATTGTCGCAATATCCATTTTGACCAATAGATCATCGGGCAGGTAGGTGTGTATGTCGCTGTAAAATGCGTTATCTAATAGATTCGGTGCTGTACTCTTTGCATTGTGATACGCATCTGCCATCAGTGCAATCGTATCAACGCCGCCCACTCGCTGGGCAAAGTCACCGGTATAGAGTGTAGATTTGAGCGTATTGGGGAGCAGCGTTAACCAACGGATATAGTTTTCTGCTGTCGATTGATGCTGGCTTAGAATAAAATTTTTGGCACGGCGTATTGGGTGACGGCGGCTGGTTGGCTCAGGTAGTCTCGTCGCCAGCAGTTGGAGGATGTTTTGTCGCAGCCACAGTGGAAGACGGGTATAGTATGCCGAATACTCGTGCGCCATATAGCGGTCGTAGCCACCAAACGCTTCGTCACCGCCATCGCCATTGAGTGCAACGGTCACATGCGGTCTGGTCATTTTTGCAACATAATAGCTGGGCAGTGCAGAGGAATCCGCAAACGGCTCCCCATAGGCCCAAACCAACTCTGGCAAAACGCTCATGGCGTCGGCTTTGACAATAAATTCATGGTGATCTGTCGCATATTGTTGCGCCACCTGACGGGCATAGGATGTTTCGTCAAATGACTGCTCTTCAAAGCCAATCGAAAACGTTTTAACTGGCTCACTCATCGCCTCAGCCATCAATGCCACAACCGCACTGGAATCGACACCACCACTGAGGAACGCCCCCAATGGCACATCGCTCATCAACCGTAGTTGTACAGATTCCCGCAACAGTGCTAGTGTTTGCTCCTTGGTCTCGACTTCATCTAAATTCGCTTTGGACGCATAGGATAATGACCAGTAGGGTTCAATCGACACCTTGCCATCATACCAAACCAACGTATGTGCTGGTGGCAATTTATTGATTGACTGAAAAGCCGTCATAGGCGAAGGCACAAAGCCATAGCTCAGATAATAGTGAATGGCTGTTTCGTTGATCTCAATCGGCACCGATTCATCCTGTAAAATCCCCTTAATTTCAGATGCAAAGGTGAGTCCGGTTGCGGTTTGGGCATAGACCAAGGGCTTTTGACCAAAGCGATCCCTGGCTAAAAGCAATAGCCGTTTCTTTTCATCCCACAAGGCAAAGGCAAACATCCCACGCATATGTTGAACACAGTCACGACCATATTCTTCATAGAGATGTAAAATTGTCTCCGTATCAGAATTGCCACGATAGCTGTGACCACGAGACTCTAGCTGACTGCGATAGGATTGATGGTTATAGGTTTCGCCATTATAGGTAATCCAGATGCGCCCATCTTCATTACACATCGGTTGATGACCTGTTGGCGAAAGATCAACGATTGACAAACGACGTTGCCCTAGACCTACAGGTCCGCTGGTCCAGATACCTTCATCATCGGGGCCTCGGTGAGTGAGGGCATCATTCATGCGCTGGATTAACGCTGGGTTAAGCGGGTTGCTTGGGTCAAAGTTGAGTTTTCCTGTGATACCACACATCGCATCAAACCTCCTCGCCTATGCTCCCCAAACAGTAATTATCTGTCCCTGATAGTTCTTTTTCTGAACCCAAATTTTTTCTGTCCAAGGCTTATTCGATGAGCGGTCAAACACAATTAGATGGCCTTCAACTGCATTCCCGCGATCCATATAATCCCATGTCTGTTTCAATCCTTCTGTCACTGTCTTGTCTAAGCTGTTACGCAAAATCTTCAGCTCAATCACAACTCGTTGCATCTCGTTCACACCTGCCTCAGTTGTATATGCCCACAAAACCAGCAAGTCTGTCCGTTTTCGTCCCTGCCCATACTCCCGATGAACAGCGCCACCACCGTTGATAATCCGCTGCAAAAATGCTTGCATCAATAGCTGCGGTCCCGCTTCCCCAGCCGCTGCTCGGCCAAAGCCGCCATCTCTTCGGCCAAGGCGAAGCGGCGCTCGGGGTCCTCCTTGGCCGCTCGCCGGGCCTGCACCAGCACCTGCATCAGCTGCGTGCCCGCCGTGTCCCCCGAAAACAGCTCGCGATAGAACCCCAGCACCTGCA
>JBCCFC010000211.1:0-13703 GCA_039029935.1 Chloroflexota bacterium | reverse complement strand
CCGAGTTTTTTCAAAAAACTCGGTTTCTCTATGCCATTTTTTTGATCAACCATTACCAAAACAACGATAGGACGCTATGAACGTATTGATGTCTCGGATGTTCCGAGAGCTACTACAGCTAGACAAACCTGTGCAGCGATTGAGTGCTGCCGAAGCGGAAGCCGCACAGGAACGTGATTTTCGCTGGAACCTGATCACCAACTCGCTTGATATCATCTTTTTTACGGTCAGCATCAGCTTACTCTCCGCAACCACAATTCTACCGCTCTTTATCAGCAAGCTCACCAACAGCACCATCCCACTGGCAATTGTGGCGATGGTGGCACAAGGAGGGCATTTTCTGCCCCAACTCTTTGTTGCCAATTTTGTCGAACGCATCGACCACAAGAAGTCCATCGTTGTCAACTTAGGGTTTGTGACCGAGCGCATCCCCGCGATACTGTTGCTCCTTGCACCATTGGCAGCTTATTGGTCAACAAGTACAGCACTAATTCTCTTTTTGATTTTTTATAGCTGGTTTACCATTGGTGGTGGTGTCATCAGCATTGCGTGGCAGGAGTTGATTGCGCGCTGTTTCCCTGTAAAAACGCGGGGGCGGGTCTTTGGCGTTAACTCATTTATTGGTACATTGTTGGGTGTCGGTGCAGCGAGTGTTGCGGGTATCATTTTGGACAGGGTGGCTTTCCCACTCAACTTTGTCTATATTTTTGGCGCAGTCGGTATCACCATCTTCCTCAGTTGGGTCTTTATTGCGCTTGTCAGGGAACCAGTGGAAGCGACCGATGTACCCCGTCGATCCAATCGCGAGTATCTGGTACAACTACCTGTAGTTGTGCGAGAGGATACCAATTTTCGCAATTTCCTCATCGCGCGTTTCACACTCGCCATCGCAGAAATGGGGACAGGCTTCCTCACGGTTGCCGCGATCCATACATGGACGGTTTCAGATAGCATGGTTGCCACCTTCACAACGGTGACATTACTTGGACAGACCACAGGTGGGCTAATCGGTGGGTTTGTGGCCGACCGTTATGGACATCGTATTACGTTGGAATTCTCGGCCTTAACAGGTACAGTGGCCTTTGGCTTGGCATGGCTATCCCCCGCGCCATTCTGGTTTATCGTCGTCTTTGCGTTGATGGGCTTCTTTCAGGGAATGCGCATTGTCTCCAGTATATTGGTTGTGCTGGAATTTTGTGGACCAGAAAAACGCCCAACCTATATTGGTCTAGCCAACACGCTTACGGGTGTTGGCAGCGTCATCGCGCCGATTTTGGGTGCAGGATTGGTGCAGGTTGGCTATCATTGGGCCTTTGTTGCCAGCATGTTGACGGGGTTGGTGTCGCTGTTGATGTTGCGGTTTTGGGTGAAGGAGCCGCGTGAAGGGTAAAGCAGATTGCCTATCTGTTGCTAGGTGCGGATAGGCAATCTGCGATACTATTTTTAGCGTGAAACCCAAGGCAAGAAAGCGAACCAACCAACAGGTTCAGCAGTCTCTATGAGGGCGGTCGGCTCGGTTGAGACGACCTCAACATTAAGGGTACTCTGCACCTCTTCTGTAATCGTTTGACCATTCAAATTGGCATTAAACTGCGCCTCAATGCTATCAATCACTGTGCCAGATGCATCGGTGTCTACACGCAACGTCATCTGCACCGTGCCTTGCTGCCCTGGTGCGAGGTCCCCAACGATTAATGTACAGACTTGCCCTGCTGCAAACCCCTGCGGACATTGCTCATTGACATGTGGCATTTGGTGGTTTGCTTGATTGGCAGCCACAGCCAGTGGCGACGGCACAAGCGTTGTCCCATCCGGAACGGTGACATCAATGGATGAATCACTGATTGGATCGTCACTGCAGTTTTCATAGTTGAAATCAATAATGAGATTCCCGCCAATGTCAACCGTTGTCTGACCGCTGGATGCCGAGGCAAACACACACGGCTCAGGTGTCAGTGTCGGTGTTGGTGTCATACTTGGTATAGCCGTTGGCACAGGCGTCATCGTCGCAGTACTCGACGGCGTGGCCGTTGGTGTATTGGTTGGTGTTTGAGTCGGCGACATAGATGTTGGTGTATTGGTCGGTGTTGATGTTACTGTTGATGTGGGCGTCAAGGTCGGCGTCGGCGTTGATGTTGGCGTGGGGGTATCGCTTGGCATCACGGTTGGCGTCACGGTTGACATCACTATTGGCGTCTCATTGGGGGCAATGTTGGCAGCACCATCAGACGTAGGTATACTCGTTGGCACGGGCGTACTCGTTGGCATGGGTGTGCTTGTTGACGTTGATGTTGGTGTACTTGTAGGCGTCTGGGTCTGGGTCTGAGTGGGTGTCGCTGTTGGCGTATTCGTCACCGTCGGTGTCGGCGTTGACGCTGGTACATCCGTGTCGATGATTGTACCAATGCCATTGGCATCGCTGATGGGTGCATTGCTGGCATTGCTCAGAATAACTTGCATGGTGCGGTTGCCTTGGACAACGCCATCCTGATCGATGGTCGAGATAGTCACCGTTTTCTGTGTCTGGCCTGGTGTAAATGTCAATGTCCCACTTTTGCCTGTAAAGTCTGTGCCATCCAGCGCAGAGATGCTGTCCGTTGCATAATTCACCGTGATGGTTTTTGCGCTGCGTTTGGACAGGCTGATGGTAAACTGCAAGGAACCCGCATTTTCGTTGGCGGATGTGTCATTGACGGACAGGGCTGGAGCAACGAAGGTGCTTGTGCCGATGACCGGACAGCTTAGAATGGCGGCGGTGCGATAGTTGCTATAGTCGATATTGGGACCAACGGAGTCACCCGCACCGATGAACTGGCCTGATGGACCATCGGCTGCTCCCCACCAGTTGCTCTGTGCCGTTGTCGCAACCAAACTGCTAAATGCGGTGTCGCCATTGCCAACAATACAGCTATTGACAACATTCATTGTGGCGTCTTTGTTATAGATGCCGTCGCCGTTGCCTGTGGCCGTATTGTAGAGGACTTTGCTACTACTCACGGCAATCAATGCCTCGCTCATATAGAGTCCGCCACCGACGGTGCTTGCCACATTCTTCTCGACCGTGGACCCGTTGATTGTGACGGTGACTTGGCTCTGACCATGAATCCCCGCCCCCGTTGTCATCGCGCGGTTCGCTGTGACAATCATGTCATTACTATAGAAATGGCTATCATCTTGAACAAAAATGCCACCACCGATGTTTGCCTGATTAGTGCTGATCACACTCGATGTGGTAACGGTGACACGGCTGCGGTCATCAATTGCGATGCCACCACCGCGACCAGCCGTGTTGGTGATGATGGATGTGGATTGGCGAATAACAGCGGTACTGTCATCATCGACTGAAATCGCCCCCCCTTCATCACCCGCATCGTTTTCTTGGAATAGGCTCGAAATAACCACGAGTTGGCTATTGTCCTCCATCGAAATACCGCCACCGTCACTGATGGCACGATTGGCGCGAATGGTGCTACCATTGACAGTGATAGTACTACCATCCACATAGATGCCGCCCCCATGATGGGCAATATTCCCCGAAATCAGACTTTGGCTGGTGACTGTCATTGTCGTGCCAACCCCTGCATAGACACCACCGCCACCACGGGTACTGGTTGTAATCACATTGTTGCTCGTCACGGAGCTATTGTCAATGGTTATATTGGCACTGATTGCATGAATACCACCACCTGTATATATAGCCTGATTCCCGCTGATGGCACTGTTGCCTGTGATAGTCACTGTACCTGTAAAGACCGATATACCACCGCCATATTGTGAATGGTTTGTGATCACATCCGTGTCATTTTGTACAGTCACAGTGCTATTGCGATGGACACTGATACCACCACCATTTAACACACCCGTATTAGAGAAAAAGGTACTGTTACTGATGATCGCTGTGCTGTTCGCATCCACGGCCATGCCGCCACCGCTGCTGGTTCGATTCAGTGAAATTGTTGTGTTCTCAATGGTTACTGTGCTGGCATTCGCATAGATACCACCACCGCCCGATGATGGCGGGTTCGCACCGACCTGAACAGCAGCAGCCGTCACGAGACCACCGTCTACTACACCACCGTCTACTACACCGCCACCGCCGGGGTCAATAATAACACCTCCTCCACCTTCACCGCCTTCACCACCGCCATCTCCAATCCCAATATAGCTTGTCCGGTTGCGACCCACGACTGAATCTACGATAGATGCTGTGCTGTTGAAGACGGCAATGCCTCCACCCGCGTAGTATGCGAAATTGTTGGTGATGGCACTGCTATTGGTGACTGTGAGTTCGCTTGTGTTGGTGATGAAGATACCGCCCCCCAACGCACCAGGATTGGGCGGACAGGCCGCCGCACAATTGAACGAAACTGTACTGTTATCAAGGCTCACTGTGCTGTTATTGGCATAAATGCCACCCCCATGTCTATAGGAATAATTATAGGAAAGAGTACTATTTTCAATCACAATCGCACTGTCCTTGGCATAGATACCACCAGCATCCGCAAAGGCTCGATTTCTTGTAATCACAGAACTATTTGTGAGGGTTAGCTGCGCTGTGTTGGTGATAAAAATACCACCACCGCGGTACTCTTCAATGGACGCTGGGAATGCAAATGAATATGCATATCCACCTTGGACAGTCACACCACTAAGCGTCAACTTTCCGCCTGTGCCGCCCTGCCCATTCACATGCAGCATGCGAAAGGGAGCACCGCCATCGGTTGCGACACGCTGGATTGCGCCGTTTTGAATGGTGATTGTACTTGTAATTGACGGCAACCCCGTATAACCTTGGTACGACCGGGCTGTCTGGCTAATGACAATGGGGGTCGATAGACCGCTGAGATCAATGATATCAGGTGTGTCTGGAGCAGTAGGTCCATTTGTGTCACCAGAGATTGTACAGCCCTGAAACGCTTGGTCATTATTGGCGGCAATAATCGCCTCCGCCAAGTCGCACTCCGTATCATCGACTGATACGGCAGGGACGCCGGGTCTATCGACTGTAATCGTTCCCGCTTGCACTGTCGTGACAGCAGTGGAGAAAAGCAGCATCGATGCTGTAGCGGATGCCACAAGTGCCTGTTTGGCAATCTTTGGTGGGTGCATTCGCGGGTGTGCAAATTGCCGAGCCATATTTTCTAGCTGTGTTTGTAGTCGCATTTGCAACTGGCGAAGCATCAACAGCGATAAATTTGGAGAATACCGGAATAGATGGAGGCTTTGACCGATGACCGTTGCCAATGTTTTTTTGTGGATTGGCAGTGTAAATTTTTGTGTTTGTGTCAACATGTCTGATTGCATTTGTTCTGTAACCGTCTTTGTGTTCTTCATTATTTTTTGTAAAACCTTTCATTATCACGATATGATAGTTTATGAATGAGCATGAGTTGACGATATTTTGAGTTGACTATATCTATAGTGTGCTTATCTGTGTAAAAGATACGAAAAAACAAGAAAAGATACATTAGGATTCAAAAGGATCAACCTGTCTCTGTTTTCATAACAAAGTTATACATCAATTTGTTTCAATTGTCAAAAAAAATTTGGGGTTTTGGATTTTGTAAGATAATAGTAATGAATCTGCGCGATAAAAGCGAATAAAGAAACGTCGCTGCTTCTTTATTCGCTTTCATTGATTGCTACTGAGGAGAGTTTAGCAGATGTGGTGGGTTGATATGTTAAATCTATGTTAAATCTGTGAAAATTTATCTTGGCATATATTTTCCATTTTTTCAACTTTCAATTTTTTATTGCATAGGAAAGTATAAAATCAACTTGTCAGTTTGTCAGCCAGTCAGCTTGTCAGCCAGTATGCTTGCCAGTCGGTATGCTGAAGTGCTGAGTTGTTGAACGCTTTTTATTATTTATTTAGTGCTTGCATCCACAACTCGATACGCCGTCAGAAAAATCACCACCAAACCGCTGAACAGATACAGTGGCCCCAACGTCGAGCTATCTGTACCCGCCATCCAGCCGTGCAATGTCCCCATGATGTAGACGCCAAAGGTGAGATAGTGTAGTTTGCGCCAATTCTTTTGCCCAATGGTTTTGCGCCAATAAAAACTAACCGAGGTGAGCAACATCAAGTAGAACCCGATTGTGCCGATACCGACCCAGAAGGGGCTGTATGGTCCTGTGAAGGGGATGAGCAGATCGGTGATTGTATAGGTGAAATAGCTGTCAAAAAGCAAAACAAAGGCGTGAAAGGCTGTAAACCCAATGGATGTCCATGACAGATAGTTATGCATTGCCATTGTGATGGGGGCGGGAACAATATCTTTGACCACCTTTGTGCTTAATATCAGCCCCCAAATGGTTGAGGCCGAGAGCAGAAGGTAGGCGATTGTGCCGCTGGTGCGTGTGAGATACCATGCTAGTTTTTCGCTGGCAATCAAGGGGATGTTGCTGGTTGCGCTCAAGGGCATCAGAATGGACACCCAGAGAAGGAGTAAAATCAAGCCGACACCTGCAACTGTTGCAGGTGTATAATCAGTCTCATCTTCATAATCTGCGATGGGCTTAGTATTTGATTTGTCTGCACTATTGGGTTTATTCGTCTCCTTTTTGACTGGTCGAGTGGGTCTAGGCTTGGGAGCAGGTCTGGAGGATGATATTTCGAGTGTGGGCGGGACCGTGACTGGCATAGTGCCTGAATTAATTGCGTGTGAGAGTGCCATTGTGATCTCCTGATTTTATATTGACAAAGGACAGTATCGCAGGTTGGCTACCTGCGCCACAGATAATCAATCTGTGATACGGGTTTGCTGTTGTCTATGCTTCTATATGAACAAACGGTAACATGGTTGGTGTAAGATGAAGTGTGTTATGGGAGCAGCTTGCATCATGGTTGTTTACTATCATGTGATAGGCTGAATTCTTCTCTCCGTCATATCCCTCATCATCTCTACCAATCTGTCCGTCATGATTTGCTTGACAAATTTTGATTGATTTATTTTGCACGAATGCTGCGGCAATGTTTTCTTGACTCAGTAATTGATAGCCATCTCTGCTGCCTGCCACGATTGCCGCTGTCGCCCACGCTTCTGCACAGCTTGCATCTGGTGCTAAAACGGAGACAATCAACAGGTCTGTTTGGGCAGGACGACCGCTTCTGGGGTCGATGATATGGTGGGTATTTTGACCGTTGTTTTGCCAACGGCGATAGTCAACACCGGATGTTGCCAGTGTACAGTTGGCGAGCCAAAGACGAAAAAGGGATTCCTCGTCCGAGACTTCATCATTTTGGGCGTTATTGGCAGTGGATTCATTGGCAGTGGATGATTGTGTTGTACGATGTTGTCCATTTTCACATATACAATCAGCCTGATAACCGTAAGGCTTTTCCACACCGACAGGCCATCCAGCCCATCCTGCAGTTGTCGGCGCATCCCCCGCTGTGAGGTCGCCCCCCGCATCCACCAGACAAGGCCCCCATTGATTGAGCAAGGCAACCGCCTGCTGTGCTGTCCACCCTTTGGCAATCCCACCCAAATCAATGTTAACCCCTTCGGGCAACCAGACTGAATAGCGCATTGGGTCGAGCGATATCTCTTTCCAACGGCCTGTGAGTACTGTTTGGTGATGTTGCAGTTGCTCGTGTGCACAACTGTCCGCATATGCAGAAGCGTCCTCGACATCGACCGCATCATCATCGGTAACATTATCTGTCAACTGCTCAAACGAACGAGTGTATCCAGCCTCTGTCATGGCGTTGAGCAGTGTGGGGTCAAACAGACCATTGGTGTCTTCTGCCAACTGTACTGCTTTGTTGAGTACTCGCCAGAGGACAGGCGAGACAGGCATCCACGTTTCATGGCTATTATTCAGATGTGAAAGTTCCGAATCGGGGTTAAATCGAGAGAGACAGGTTTCTACCTTGGCAAAAAGTGATTCTGCCTTTTGCAGGATTTCTTCTGCTGTATCTATGTCATCAAGCTCGACCCATATATTGATGTGCGAACCCATCGCATAAAAATTGTGAGTATACCAGCTTGTTATCTTGTGATTATTCATGGTGTGTCGGTTCCTATTCTGTTCAATTCCATTTTTGAGGGGTAAGTAGACCCACGTGGGGGTTGATTTCACAAATTTAACCCCCACGTGGGTCTGCTTACCCCTCAAACCTTGGGTATTATTTTTTATGGCCCTATCGAGATGGCCTTATCGAGATGACCGGCTGCGTGTTACAGGTGGTGGGATATTCACCTGTGGAATTGGCTGCAATTGCTGTGCTAGGAACGTCTGCATCTGCATATTCCCAACCACTGGGTTCATGGAGGTTGCAAACTGTGTCTGTTGCATAGGCATGCTCACCGTGAGCATTTGCGGGGCTTGTTGGATGATGGGTGGATTCATCACCTGGGCATCCATTTCGAGAGAATGCTGTGCCTCCACTCGTGCCAGCAGGTTTGTACCCAACAATGTGGCAACAATGCTGCCCATGACAATGGTGCTTCTCAGAGACCCCATCTTTTGGCTAGACCGTTTTGATTTCATACTTGACTCCTTATTTAGTCGTCATCTTCTTCCTATTCGCCATAGCTGCCACGCATTCCACCTTCACCATGCTTTTCCACTTCTTCCTATTCGCTATAGCCGCCATGCATTCCACCTTCACCGTACTCACCATGCTCTTCTTCCTCATGCTCCTCACCATACTCCTCACCATGCTCTTCCTCTTCATGCTCCTCCTCTTCATACGCCTCTTCCTCGTCATATCCACCACTCGCTTGCGTCTGCATGTCCTGCATGGCGAGGTTTGCAGCCATAATCTGAGTCTGATATTCCTGTTCGCGTTGTTGCATGAGTGTGAGCATTTGCATCAGTTCATTGTTCTGTGCTTGCAGTTGTCCAATCGAACTATTATCAGCGATACCTGTTGCTTGCATAGGCATACTGGCTAGGTTACTAACGGGCATAATCCCTGCCTGTTGCGGCTGTGCTTCAACCCATCCATTGTTCATGCTCAATGTTTGGCTACCGATTGCTTGATTATTGAGCGTTTGCATCGTTGTGGCGGGTGCAGGTTGGCTCACGGTATAGGCGGGGGCGGCCAGTGCTGCGGCCTGTACATTTTCTGCCAACGCTTTGGTATATCCAACACCGTCAAAGGCAAGGAACCCTGCCAGTAATAATCCTGCAACATTGCCCGCTGCCAACAAATTGATTAATCGTATATTGTTACTCATTATCATACTCCTTGAGTTATTTATCTATATCACTGTGTACTTGTTTATTACATAGGAAACTGTAAACCAGTATCACAGATTGGTTATCTGTGACGCAGGTAGTCAACCTGCGATACTATTCGATCTCGGTAGACTCACGTTTGTTTGATTTATGCTGTTGTGAGCACATCTATAGTGTATCGTCAAATTAGATGGTGTACTTTAACACTGGCTCAAACAATGTTAACAGGTGCTTAACTCTGTGATGTTTGTGTTTGCGTCCAAGGTCCCCTGACACAAATTTTAACAATTCATTACTCAATTGAATGTAATTTTTTTCTGATAATTAGTCTATCATTGCCTATGCCATCGTCGTACCATCAACCAGTGATTTACACCACTGCTCACCATTCTATACGCGAAAACGCTGATAAAATAAAGCTAGTTCTAACGGATTCTGTGGTTGAGATGGGGAATGGGCAGAAAAGGTGTTAAGGGGTAATATGTTCAATAGCTAACCTTTTAAAATTTTAATCTTGAAAACAAGAGGTGAAGGATGTCCACACTCGAAGTGAGTTTCGGTCGCAATCGCATCGTTGGTACCACAGTCAAGGATTCAGAAAATCTGCCTGAGAACGTGGTCGCGGATGAAAAACACACGAAAAATAATTTCGATTTGGAGCAAGGTACGAGCCAAGCTGGATGGAGGAGAGTACGAACCAAGTCCGGTGAGACGGGTATCAATCCCAAAACCGAATGGAGAGGAAAGACTATTAGGTATCCCAACAGTGCAAGACCGACTAATCCAACAGGCAATCAACCATGTATTGATAGAGGAATATGACCCGAAATTCAGCGACCACAGCTACGGATTCCGACCAGAGAGAAGTGCTATCGTATTGGATGAATTGGACCGAGAACTGGAGAAACGAGGACACAGCTTTGTACGCTATGCAGACGACTGTAACATATATGTGAGTAGTAAGCGAGCGGGAGAGCGGGTGTTGGAGAGTACCAGAAGATTTGTGGAGAAGAAGCTGCGCTTGAAAGTCAATGAAGAGTGCCGTGGATTTGGTCATAGAAAGAAAGTCTCTGGGATTCAGCTTCTACTGAAAGGGTGAAGACGTAGGAATCCGAATCGCACCAAAGAGCATAACGCGGATGCGACGCAAAGTGAAGAAACTGACGAGACGGACTCAGGGTGACTCATGGTTAGAAATCTGTGGGAGACGGAGAAGAGCCGTTGTGGGTTGGGTGAATTACTATGCGTTGACAGATGCAAAGAGTCAAATGACACACTTGGACGGGTATATACGAAGAAGGATGCGCCAATTGATATGGGTACAGTGGAAGACACCAAAGAACCGATACCAGAATCTGAGGCGAAGAGGGGTCAATGAATATTGGGCTGTCCGAGTTACGGGTACAAATAAGGGTTCTTGGGCAATGTCATTGTCCCCACCCATCCATCATGCACTGAGCAATGGCTACCTTGAACGAGTCAAGTTAGTCAGTTTCCGTAAACGGTACGACAAACTTCGTCGGACCTAACCGAGCCGCCGGATGCGGACCCGCATGTCCGGTGGTGTGGGAGGGGTGGAGCCGATGGCTCCCCCCTATCCCGATCATAGACACCGAATTGCACTCGGTGGCACTTCACTCTTCACTTTTCTACGCCCCCCAAACACGCGGCATCCACATCGACTCTTTCCCCATCTCCGCATGAAGCAACTTCATCGTCATCTTGGCCTTCAATGCCGCTGAATCAGGGGCATTCCACAAATTGTTGACCTCACCGGGATCAGTTTCCAAATCAAACAATTCACCATAAGGACGGTCATAGTAGACCGTAATTTTATAGCGTTCATCCACATACGTTTTGACATGCAACACCGTCGGCTGATGATGATTCTCCACAATCACGTGGTCGCGCACCGATGTCTCTGGGTCAAACAGCGCGGGTGTCTGGTCTTTGCCTGTCATGGCTCGTGGAATGTCTAGCCCTGATGCGCTGAGAAATGTCGGGGCTAAATCGACCAGTGATAGCAGGCTGTTAGATGTGGCTCCGGCAGGCACATGCTCTGGATAGCGCGCAATAAATGGCACACGGATCATGTCCTCGTAGTGGAATGCACCTTTGGCAATCAGCCCATGATGGCCGTAGAAGTGACCGTGATCTGAGGTAAAGATGACCAGGGTATTTTCAGCCAGACCCAGCTCATCGAGTTTATCGAGAATCTGCCCAATTTGCTTATCCATCAGGCTGATCATGCCATAATAGATAGCGACATCCTTTGCCAAGTCTTCCTGTGTGTGAACATGCGAGTGAAAGCCATGTGCGCCCTTGCCCTCTTCTTCCTGCCAAGGTGAGAAGTCCGCTTCTAGCTTCTGCGTTTCTTGAAAATGGGGTGGATTATTGTCATGCTCGCCCTCAGTCACCGTTTCAATGGTCAATGCGTCAGGATCATACATATTGTCCCAAGGTTCTGGTGCTAGGTAAGGTGGGTGTGGATCAAAAAAACTGGTCCACAAAAAAAACGGCTCGTCGTTCGCATGATATTCTTCAAGATGTGCCATTGAACGCTCGGCGATCCATGTGCCGTAGTGATACTCTTCGGGAATCTCCCATGTATGCTTTTGTCTATCATTGTTGCCTGTGGGCGGCTTGTAATAGTCACGCCAGTTGGTACATCCTTTTTCCTCCATCCAGATGGCATAGTGTTGACCCACATGGGCTTCGTCGGCATGATTGCGTGCCAGTTCAACGCGCTGAAAGCCGTAGAAGGGGCCGTCAAAAGAACGCCAGAAATCTAAGTCTTGCATGATGGGATAGGATTCGAGCGAGGGGTATTCCTCGGTGCTGCGTAACGGCTGGAAATGCGCCTTGCCAATCAATGCCGTTTTGTAGCCAGCGTCGTTAAAATCTTCGCCAACGGTGTGAACATCCTCCGAGAGTTTTGTGCCCAATGCCCAACAGCCATGTTGGCTTGGATAAAGCCCTGTGATGATGGAGGAGCGTGTGGGGGAGCATGTCGGGTTGGGACAATAGGCGCGGTCAAAGCGTGTCCCCTGGCTGGCAAGCCGATCCAAATTGGGTGTTTGGACTTCAGAATTGATAGCACTGAGTGTGTTCCAGTGTTGTTGATCGCTGGTAATTAACAAAATGTTTGGTTTCATGGTATAATTTACTCCCTCTTGTCTATTTATTCTTTGCTACAAAATACTCACAATCACGGCAATCATCAATAGACCCAGTGCTGTTCCCAGCAGTAGTCGATTTTTCTGAAAGACTTCGGCCCATGATGCATTGCCCCAGCCAATTTCGTGGGGGTTGACCAACGATTGAAGCAGCATGGATTGTGAAAAGACGGATTGTCCTACACCAGGATGGGTGTTTCCTGGATGCCCGTTGGCTGGATGTCCGTTCTGCATAACATTGCCAAAGAAGGGGCGTTGGCTGGGGATGGCACTGGGCGTTGATGCACCCGACTGGGTTCCATAGACCAATGCTCGCACCTCGCGGATGTTGGCTGGGCGCTCAGAGGGGTGCATTGCCAATGTTTGAAAAATCGCCCGTTCCAAACTACGCGACACGGCTGAGTTCACTTCACGCACCGGAGGCAGACAGCCCGGACGCAGAAAACGTTCTTTGGCGTCCACAGGTGGCTCACCTGTCAGCAGATGATAGAGTGTTGCCCCTAAGCTATAGATATCGCTGCGAATATCGGTAAAGCCCGTGTCTCCGCCATATTGCTCTAACGGCGTATATGCGACCGTTCCACGCCCCTGTACCACCGTGACTGTCCGGCTATCATCTGGCTGCAACACCTTGACCAACCCAAAATCGACCAATTTGACCACACCACGCGGTGTGACTTTGATATTACTGGGTTTGATATCACGATGTAAGACGGCTGGGTCTTGGTCGTGTAAATATTCAATGGCATCCAATAACTGCGCCAACCACGCCAATACCTGCTGTTCAAACAAAAAACGATTATGACGTATTGCCTCTTGCAGGATTGTCTGTAAATCGCGCCCTTTGACAAAATCCATCACAAGATATTCACGCGGTGGCTCCGTGTCTTCGTCGTGGGTTGTATCGGCTGGCTCTACTAAATCTGAGAAAATTTCGGCCAAGGAGCAGGCAAAATAATCCGACACCTTGGGTAAATTGGGATGGTCTAACCGCGCCAACGTGCTTGCTTCCATACGAAACTGTTCAGATATCTGTTGACGTTCTTCCTCGGAGGGGGCACTAGAGAGCGCGGGCAGCACTTCTTTGATCGCACAGACACGGCCCTCAAGCCGTAAGTCGTTGGCTTTGTAGACCGCACCCATGCCACCGCGCCCAACCAATTCTCGAATCTCATAGCGTTTGCGGAGTACTGTTCCTGGCTCTAATATATGTTGCACATCGCACCTCACTCATCGTATGTATGTTATGTTAATCTGCATTGATTTGGACTTGTGGGTCAGTCGGTAGGTCGGTAGGTCGGTAGGTCGGTAGGTCGGTGGGTCGGTGGGTCGGTG
>JBCCFC010000210.1:0-13741 GCA_039029935.1 Chloroflexota bacterium | reverse complement strand
GCCGAGATGTCCACAAAGACGCCCGCATCATTGCGATACACTTTGGAGAGATAGGTGCTACCATCATTACCCGTTATGAGGATATCGAGATCGCCATCATTGTCATAGTCACCCCATGCCACACTTGAATCATCTACCCCAGTAAGCCCCGCCGAGATGTCTGTGAAGACACCTGCATCATTGCGATACACTTTGGCATGTTGGGCGCTACCATCATTACCCGTTAAGAGGATATCGAGATCGCCATCATTGTCATAATCACCCCATGCCACACTTGCATAAAATACACCTGTAAGCCCCGCCGAGATGTCCATAAAGACACCTGCATCATTGCGATAAACTTTACTAATGCGGATGCTGCCTTCGTTACCAGACAAGAGGATATCGAGGTCACCATCGCCGTCATAATCGCCCCACGCCACGCTTCCATAAAATACACCAGTAAGCCCCGCCGAAATGTCCGTGAAGACACCTGCATCATTGCGATAGACTGTGGCATGACGGCTACTACCGTCCCAGCCCGTCAAGAGGATATCAAGGTCGCCATCATTATCGTAGTCCCCCCATGCCACACCTGCCTCACTGACGCCTGTCAACCCCGCCGAGATGTCGTTGAAGACACCTGCATCATTGCGATAGACTTTACTAATGCGGGTGCCGCCGCTGCTACCAGACAAGAGGAGGTCTAGGTCGCCATCGTTGTCATAGTCACCCCAAGCGACACTCGACCTATACACACCAACCAAATTAGCTGCGGCCACCGTGTCCTCGCTAAAGTAGGTTGTTGGATAGGCCAAACTAAAGTACTGTCCATCCACAAAGTCGATACCCGTGAAAGTGAGGTCGTTACCGCTCAGGGTGGCGTTGGTGATGACGCTGGCGTTGCTGAGGGTGGCATCGCTATCGGTCAACAGGGCAAAGGCATTCACTTGGATGGTATCCATACCATTTGCAGCCGCCAAATCGCTCAAATCAAAGCTGAGGCTGACTGTACCCACATCACCCGTCTCAGCAACCTTCCACACACGCAGCAGCCGCTGGTCATAGCCGCTTGGTACATCGGCAGAGGCCGTGCTGGTGATGGCATTGTCATTGCCCCAAATCAGGAACTCGCCATTACTCATGTTGGCAACCGTGCCTGTGATGGTGACGAGGCTGTCGCTGTTGCTACTGCGTGAGGCCGTCTGTGTGAGTGCGCTGCCCGCGTCGATGCCGATCCCCGCGATGTCATGGCTATAGCTGATGTTGGTTGTCGCATCCCAAATGGTTGTGCCGTTGCTGTCGAGGTAGTTAGTGTTGCTCAAGGTGATGCCATATTTGAGCGCAAGGTAGGATTCGATTTGTTGACGTTGCGCTGTGGTCAAGGCAGCATTGTAGGCAATGATTTCGGCAATGTTGCCAGTGAACGTCTCATTTACGCTAGAATCATTATATTTTGCACCTACCAACAGAAGAGTATCGCCCGCAAAATCAAGAGGGCCTACCGTTCCTGTATCCATACCAGCCAATATACCCGCTCGCCATAAAGACATGTTAATTCCGCTGCGTTGATAGGACACCAAATTGGGTATGGTGAGGTTGCCACCACCGACAAGGACATAATCATCTGTCCATGCACCACTGGCTCGAACAATATATCGGTCCTCTATTGTACCAGAGTGATATATCTGAAATCCTTGATCGCCTGTGCCACCGCTGACAGATAGATACATCGGATTTAACCCTACGCTGATATCCTGCTTGACAATAAATAATGTCTGGTCATTAACCATATTGAGCGTATTATTGCCACCATCCAAATAATCGCTGCCATCAAAATAGACCGTTGGGTTGCTGTTCATGGTATCGCTGGCTGCATTCTCAAAGGTCGGTTGGTTGCCCGCTGTTGCCTGATTCACATCATTGCCATTGCCACTTTGATCTGTCCAAGAACTGATGGCGGCCCCATCACTACTTTGCCCCGTCCCCACATCGGCCTTGAGCCACAGTTGCAGATTACTGGTGACACCTCCTGGTGACGTACCAGCAGCATCAAACTCATATGCACCAATGTCACATATGCCACCCTGTGGACGTACAATGCCTCGCTGGTCGGTGGCCAGACAACTGGTATTGTCGCCTGCATTGGCAGCGGGGCTAGTGTGGTTGAGTGCCATTGTCTTTGTGTTGCCACCATTGTCCTGAAGTGGGCCAAGGAGAGGGTCGCCGGAAAGTGCAGGGCTACAGGTGTCGTCATAGATTAAGCTATTGGTGTTGGTTACAACCGTGCCAGCATTGTCACAATCTCCTCCGCTGGTTGGGTTGGATATGATTGAGTTTTGTAGAGAGAGCGTACCACTGATTGTGTTCGATAATCCACCTTTGGTGCCAGACAAGCCCGAAGCGTTGTTCGCAATCGTGCTGTTGTTGATGTTCATAATATCGTTGTTATAGACATTGGCATAGGTGGCATGATCGCCAGACGTAGCACCCGTCACAGTGGTATTGTTTAGCGTGACGGTTCCGCCATCGTTACAGATACTCGCACCATTCCAAAATACGCTGTTGGCAGTAAATAAACTGCGATTGATCGTAATCGTACCATCTTCATTTTTGAGACCGCCACAATGACCGCTGCCATTGCCAGAAAATACACTATCGGTGACAATCACAGTACCGCTATTGTAGAGGCCACCGCCACCAGCCGCAGCCGGGTCTGTTGTGCTTTGATTCTGGGCCAATGTGATCTTATTTAGCGTAAGCGATGCCCCACTGTTCACATAGATACCGCCACCATGAGCACCATCTGAATTTTGGCCTTTGATAATGGCGAGTTGCTCCAGGACAACGTTACCACTTGTCACTGTAAACACACGTGTTGCATTGTTCCCGCTGATCGAAATCGGCACAGTGCTGCTGATGGTGATATCTTTATCTAGGACAAGCTGATTTGTTAGGGTAATCACCTGCCCACTCAAGCTGGCATCCAGTGTAACCGTTGCGCCCGACGGCACATAGGCAATGGCTTCACGCAGTGTATTCTGGCTACTGGCAACGTTGCCATCTTGCGCATCGCCCGTGCTGCTGACCACCAGATTGACGGGGTAGGCCAAGCTGAAGAACTGCCCATCGCTCAGGTTGACATTGCTAAAGGTGACAACATTGCCACTGATGGTTGTGCCTGTAATTGGTGTGGCATCGCTAAAGTTGCCATCGGTGTCAGTCAGGAGTGCAAAGCCGTTGGTGTTGGCAAAGTCAAAGCCCAATGAGGCCACTAAATCGGTCAAGTCAAAGCTGATATCGACCGTGCTGACATCGCCTGTCTCCTGCATTTTCCACACACGCAACAGCCGTTGCTCATAGCCGCTCGGCACATCAACTGAACTGGTGCCGGTTATAGCATCATCATTGCCCCAGACCAAAAACTCACCATCGCTTATATTCGCAACTGTGCCTGTGATGGTGACGAGGCTGTCGCTGTTGACACTGCGCGAGGTTGTCTGTGTCAGTGCGCTACCTGCATCAATGCCAATACCCGCCACGTCGTGGAGATAGCCCGCGTTGGCGGTCGCATCCCAGATGGTTGCGCCTGCGCTGTTCAAGTAGTTGGTGTTGCTCAACGTGATGCCATATTTGATGGCAAGATAGGATTCGATCCCTTGACGACCAGCGGCTAGAAGGGGCGGATCATCTGTATTCGAGCCATAGACGATGATTTCGGCGATGTCACTGTCAAAGTAGTTACCATTTGTCCATAATTTACCGATAAAGAGGTTATTGGTCGTGTTATCAGCCTCAGAGAGTGTATAATTGTGCTTCTGGATACCATCCACATAGAGATAGCTACCGCTGACTGCGCCTTGGTCGTCCATATTGGTGGCGATATACCATCCACCACGACTGATCACATTGCTGACAGTCTCTTGCGTAGAGCCATTGCTTGAGGCCAAATCTGTGTGATTGGTCTCTACTAATAAAAAGCGGTCAAAGTCACCATTGTCATTGCCCCAAATACCCGATTGAGCAGTTCCTGTTTCGGAGACCTTGAAGACGCTAAAGACCGCCACTTTATCCAGCACATCAGTGTCGATATCGAGTGGTATATCGAAATAGTCATCCGTGCCATCAAAACGCAGTGCAGGACGACCATTGATGCTGCTGGTGACATAGGCCACCTGACTTGTGCCTGTTGTCTGGCTTGCATCATTATCATTGCCACTCTGGTCGGCCCATACGCTGACACTGCCACCGCTCTCTGTCACACCCGCATCTGCCTTGAGCCAGAGTTGCAGGTTGTCTATAACACCTCCCGGTGCCTTTTGGGTCAAGGTAAATACAGCAGGTATGGCAAATGGCGACCCTGCAAAAGCACTGTCAATCGCCTGCACACTCCAAGTGTATGCGCCCACCACCAACTCAACTGTTGCCGTCAACCCGTGTTGTGCATTGCCCATGTCGGCGATGCGGCGATAGCCTGTACCGACATCCGCCATTGGGCTGACGGCCTGCGAGACGCCTGTGCTGTCGGTGATGACGATGTTGTAGGTGAGGCCAGCCGCTGGCGTCTGCGTATCGCTGGCCGCGTTCCAACTGAGCGTGACAACGTTATCAATGACGCTCGATGTCAATCCCGTCGGTGCAGTCGGCGAAGTGTTGGTCGCGGCAGTGTTGTTACGATAGACCTTGACGGCATTGGCACTGCTGGAATAACCATTGACCAAAACGAGGTCAAGGTCCCCATCGCCGTCATAGTCTGCCCAGGCCGATTCACCGTCTAGCGTATTTTGGAAGCTGGTCTGGACAGCAACGAACGAGCCACTATCGTTGCTGTAGAGTTGTGTCACAGGCCCCTGCCCAGACACCAAGACATCCAAATCGCCATCATTGTCATAGTCAGCCCATGAGCCACTATTGACAAAGCCGCCACTGGTCAATCCGGCATTGATGTCGCTAAAGGTGCTATTGCCATTGTTGCGATAGATGCGGCCTACACTTTGCCCCACTAAGAGCAGGTCCAAGTCGCCATCATTGTCATAGTCACCCCACGTGGCATCAGCATAGCGCAGTGCTGGCAACCCTGCGCTCACAGTGTTGAACGTGCCACTGTCATTGCGATAGAGTCTGACGTCCCCCACATTATTTGACTGGGTGCCGATGAGGATAATATCCAAGTCGCCATCATTGTCATAGTCCCCCCAATCGACACCACAACTCCTCAAAGCACTGATTGTTGCGCCGATATCTGCGAAAGAACCACCATTATTTTGGTAGATATAACCACCACTGGTGCTGGTAAAGACCAAATCCAAGTCGCCATCGTTGTCATAGTCGCCCCAGTCAATGCAGCCACTGCTGCCTGTGGGTAACCCCGCACCAATGTCAGTAAACGTATGATTCCCATTGTTGCGGTAAATCGTTGTGTTTGGATGGTCGGCAAAGGCAATATCCAAGTCACCATCATTGTCATAGTCCCCCCATACCCCCTCACCATCGATCATGCCCGCCAAGCTGGCAACATTGACAAAGGCGGTACCGCCATCGTTGCGATAGACTTCGCTCAGGCCAGCACCCGACCCCGGATAGCCTGTCAGCAATATATCTGGGTCACCATCGTTGTCATAGTCCCCCCATTCGACGCTTCCGCGTGTTAGCTGCGTGAGTACCGCCGAGAGTATCGTATCCTCACTAAACAAGATTGGGTAGGCCAAGCTGAAATAATGCCCATCGGTCAAGTCGACACCCGTGAAGGTGACAATGTTGTTGCTGATGCTTGCGCCCGTTGTGCCTGTGACAACCGTAGCATTGCTCAACGTCGTATCTGTATCAGTCAAGAGCGCAAAGCCAGCAGCGTTTGATGTGTTGATGCCCAAGGATACCACGAGGTTGGTCAAATCAAAGCGGATATCGACCGTCCCCACGTCACCCGTTTCTGCCACTTTCCAGATGCGTAGAAGACGGTTGTTATAGCCAGCAGGCAGGTCTGTTGATGCGGTTGTGCCTGCGTTGTCATTGCCCCAAAGCAAGAATTCCCCATCACTTATATTGGCAACCGTGCCTGTGATGGTGACGAGGCTGTCAGTATTGATGCTACGTGATGTCGTCTGGGTCAGTGCGCTGCCCGTGTCGATGCCGATACCTGTTACATCGTTGTGATAGGTACTGTTAGCGGTGGCATCCCAGAGGATTGTGCCGTTGCTGTAAACATAATTTTCGCTACTCTCTAGGGTAATGCCATATTTGATGGCAAGATACGACTCGATGCGTTTACGTTCGCTGTCATCCAATTCACGGTTATAGACCAACGCTTCGGCCACAACGCCCGTCAGCGGACGAGCATGTGTTACCCCGGTTGCACCAACTACAAGTTCGTGACCGTTTGCATTAATTGTATTTGTGTTGTTTGTGTTTGTGAGCGCATTACCAACGTTCACATAGTGTTCAGCATTATTTGTGCCCGATGCCTCTAACGCAGTGAGTAGCAATGGTGTCATGTCTGTGACGGAAATACTACCGCCCAATGAGCGTGAACCTGTGCGCGCACCGCCGGATACAATATCTGCTGTCAGGGCAAAATTGCTAACATTATCATATTGATTGATAAAGGTCGCATCTCCCGATGCGCGCCCCACAACAAAGAGACTCCCCTCAGACTCGGCACTTGAGCCAGATGTGATTGCAAAGTAATCATTGATTGTCGTTGGCGAGCGCACAAGCCAATCTGCGCCGTCAAAGGTTAAGACTGGGTTGTGGTTCAGTGTTTCTACATGGATGGCGGGTTGATTGCCTGCTGTGGCTTGGGTGACATCATTGCCATTGCCACTCTGGTCAGCCCATGCACTGACGCTGCCCCCACTTTCGGTGACACCCGCATCGGCCTTGAGCCACAGTTGCAGGTTACTGGCAACACCACCTGGCAACCCTGCAATCTGGAAGGTGCTGGGTGTGGCAAATGGCGACCCTGCAAAGCCTGTGTCAATCGCCTGCACAGACCACGTGTATGGACCAACGGCATCGAGTTGCACTGTTGCTGTCAGTCTCTGCCCGGCGTTGCCCATTGCCGGAATGCGCCGATACCCTGTGTCAATATTCGCCATTGGGCTAATGGTCAATGAGACGCCATTGCTGTGGGTGATGACGACGTTGTAGGTGAGCAGGTCGGCATCGGTGGTTTCGGTATCAGATGCAGCGTTCCAACCAAAAGTCACGGTTGCGCCAGCGACACTACTTGTCAGTCCTGTAGGGGCAATCGGTAGTGTATTGCTGTTGGCACGTGGGTTGAACCACACCTTGCTGGCAACCGTCGAATTGGCAACAAAGACATCCAAGTCCCCATCATTGTCAATATCACCCAGTGCCGCGTCTTGACTCTGTGTATCGCCAAAGCCTTGTCCGCTATCGGTAAAGACACCACTACCATTGTTGAGCCAGAGCGTGTTGGCCTCACCGTTGAAATTAGTCACAAAGGCATCTAAGTCGCCATCGTTATCGATATCGCCCAATGCAACATCATAGCTGCTGGATGTCCCCAAGGCTTGACCGCTATCTGTAAAGGTCGCAGCCCCATTATTGAGCCAGACTTTGTTCGCTTGGTTACTATCATTGCTGATAAAGGCATCCAGATCACCATCGCCATCCACATCTCCCAAGGCAACCCCCAAACTATTTGAACTACCCAAGGTTTGACCAATGCTAAATGTGCCACTGCCATCATTCAACCAAACGATATTGGGCTGGTTGTACCAATTGGCAGTCAAGGCATCCAAATCTCCATCACCATCCAAATCACCCAACGCTACACGATAACTTGCCCCCCCCAGTGTTTGTCCACTATTGCTAAAGGCACCATTGCCATTGTTGAGCCAAATAGTGCTGGCATTGGCGTTCCAGTTGGCAACAAAGGCATCCAAATCTCCATCACCATCCAAATCACCCAATTCAACATCATGGCTACTCGCACTACCCATAGCCTGTCCAGTATCGACAAATGTCCCCGTGCCATCATTACGCCAAACGGTGTTAGCCTGTAGGTGATTTGCAAAGAATGCATCCAAATCACCATCGTTGTCAATATCACCCAAGGTGAGGCCAATTGCCACTGTACTACCCAACGTCTGCTGGAAACTATAGTCACCATTGCCATAATTCGCCCAGACTTCACGGCTTCCCAGCAGAACATCCAAGTCGCCATCACCATCGACATCACCCAGAACCGCACGGCGGGCGGCGGTGAGGCTCTGTCCGCTGTCTACAAACTCAGATACCGTCATTGTCACAAAACTGCTGTTGTCAAGTGTGTTCGTCTCCACACCCGTATGCGTGATGGTTGCCGTGTTGGTCATCACCACTGGGGCATAGGGCTGTACCTGTGCTGCTATCACAATGGATGCGCTAGCCCCTGCTGCAAGATCGCTCACCTGCCAATCATAGTTAGGGACGGTCCCTACGTTGGTAATGGTCGTATTGTTGGCGATCACACTGCTTACAGTGAGTGAAGCGGGAACGCTGTCTATGATACGCAACCCTGTAGCTGGGGCAGTGCCGTTGTTGGTAAAGGCGATGGTGTAGGTAATGAGATTGCCTGTTGCCACAGTTGTTGGTGTGACAGATTTGCTGATTGCTACATCAGGGATACCAGCGACGCTGATTGTGTAAGCATGGGTTGCAGTCAGCCCACCCACATCGGTGACTTGTACATTGACCGTGTTGTTGCCGATATCGGCTGCTGTCGGTATGCCATTGAGTGCGCCTGTGCCATCTCCGTTATCCGTGAGCGTCAGCCAACTCATGGCTGGATTGAGTGTCAATGTGCGTGTATCACCTTCTGGTTCATCCACATCACTGGTGACAACGCTATCACTGATTGACACCGAAACGGTTGCCGTCGTCACGCTTGGCGGCGTCGCTATGGTCGGGGCATCGTTCACTGGATTGACTGTGACCGCAACTGAGCCAGTTGCGGTCTGTCCATTGCCATCATGAATGACATAAGTAAAGGTATCGATACCATTAAAGTTGAGCGTGGGCGTGTAGACAACCTGTCTTGTGCCGCTGATGGTAGCCGTACCATTGGCGGGGACAGAGACCGCCGTCAATGTCAATACATCCCCAACGTCGGGATCAGTATCATTGTCTACGACTGGCATCACAACAGGCATGTCCTCATCTGTCGTTGGTGCGTCAGCGACAGCACTTGGGGCTTCGTTGACGTCAGTCGCACTAATGCCGATCACCTGTTCATAGGTCAACCCCAAATTATCGCTGACCTGAACCCGTATAGAATATCCCCCTGCCTCATGATCAAGACTGGCCGCAGTCCTCAATTCTTTATTCACAATGGTGAAGTGATCGTTGTGGGTTCCACCTGCCCCTGACACCAACCCATAGGTGAGATACCCAAAATACGTATCAGGGTCGGAGGCACTTAACATACCCACCAGTACGCCTGGCGGTTGATTCTCAGCAACCGTGTTGTTATCCAGTGATACGCTGTTGGGGGGGCTATTGGTCGGCGTGGGAAGCGGTGTGAGGGTTGCCGTTGGGGTGAGTGTGCCAGTGGCGGTCACAGTGATAGTTGCCGTTACAGGGTTTGTGGCAGTGACTGTGACAGACGGGGACACTGTGACTGACGGGGGCACTGTGACTGATGGGGTTGTTGTTGGGAACGACGTGCTGGTTGAGGTTGGCGTGATAAGGGGCGTTGTGGTTGATGTCACGGTTGGGGTTGCTGTGGGCGTAGCAGTCGGGGTTGGTGTTGAGGTTGGGGTGGCTGAGAGCGTGGGCGTTGATGATACTGTTGGTGATGGCAGACTTTGCACAGTCGGGGGTGGTGTTTGGAGGTCAGGCGTGAGCAGCATTGTCATGGGTGTCGGTGATGGCGTCGGTAATGGTGTTGCCGTTGGGGTGACAGGAATCACAGCGACGCTAACAGGGGCGGTGGTTTCTGCAGCACTTGAAATGCTCCCATCTGTATTTTGAATATCGACGACAATTTGCATCACCACTTCGAGTGTCGGCGGTTCTGCATCTGCTGCGCTGACAACCGCTGATACGCGCAGCGAAAAACGAGGGAGGCTACCAGCATTGACCTCCCCTGGTGTCACTGAGCCTAAATATGCATAGCAGATTGTTCCCGCGTCCGCATTGTCAGGACAGGGTCGACGAGATGTCTGCCTGTTTGCGCGGCCTCTCTGCGCAGAAAGGTCATAGAGCCACCACTCGCCAGCACTGCTACCACTGTCAAATGTCGTGTTTTCTGGGATAGCAACAACAAAGAACACATTGTCAATCGTGGTATCGCCAGTATTGACCAAATTGGGCGTGAACTGCACACTTTCACCCGCAGTTGGATTGGGGTTGGATGTCTCCAAGCCGATATCTACTTGTAGAATCGCATCAACTGCTGGAATGGGTGTTGGTACAAATGGCGGTTCTAGGCGTGACGCAAACTTGACTTCATAAGCGCGCACAACACTTGCCCCATTGGGGGCTGTGATGCGCACTTGTAAAAAAAATGTGCTGCGATTTTCATCCAACACAGCATTGGTATACAGGTCGAATCCTTGCAAGCGGAAAAGGGGATTGTCATTTAGAGTGCTGCCCATATCAGCAAATTGAATCGAATAGTCGATATTATTATTCGGACTTTGGTTGACACCCACACTTGCGGGGATGACCTCCACAACGGTCTCAGCTGGCAGGTCCTCTTCCTCAATCGGCTCAAACAACCCAATATAGGTCCCTAACGCTGCCTCTCTTGGAATACCCTCCGTATGCAGGACAACCTCAGCAATATCCACAGGGACAAGTGTTGGCGTGGGTGCAACGACTGTCCCGTCCAGCGTCGGTGTAAAGATGGCAGTCATCGTCAATAGAGGGATGGCAAGCGGTGAGGGTGCGGATGTGGGCATGTCCGTAGCCACCAGTGTAGGTGTCAGAGCGGGCAGCGTCGGCGTGGGTGTTGGTGTTGCGGGTTGCGTTGCAATAAATGTGGGGGTATTGGTTGGCGTATTTGTAGGTGTAAAGGTATTGGTTGGCGTATTTGTAGGTGTAAAGGTATGCGTCGGCGTTGATGTATCTTGCGGTATGGCCGTATGAGTAGGGATGGCAGTCGCAACTGGGCGTGGTGTGCTGGTGGGTACAGGCGTACTGGTGGGTACAGGTGTATTCGTTTGAGTATGGACGGGTGTATTTGACGGAATAGGTGTGTTTGATGGCGTAAGAGTATTCGTTGGAATAGGCGTGTTCGTCGGTGGGATAGGCGTTGATGTTGCTGATGGTGTGGGGGGAGTAGGGGGAGTAGGGGTTGATTGTGCGAGTTCAGTGGCTGTATTGTCAGGCATAGTCACTGATGTGTCACTTGTTGTGTCACTTGTTGTGTCACTATCAGAATTTTGCACAGTCTCATCTGTTCCTGTGTCTGTTCCTGTGTCTGCTCCTGTGTCTGTGCCTGTATCTGTGCCACTTTCGACAGCATCGCTACTGTTGGCATTTACACCGCTCCCCTGTCCCGATGCACCAGTTGTATTAGACGATAGCGTTGTTGATTGCTCACCAAGCACACCATCACCAGTGGCATTATTTCCAGTGATGTTATTTCCAGTGGCGTTTGCGCCCCCTTGATGATTTGCGTCTGGTGTTAACGTCGGCGTTGATGTAGGCAAACGAACGGAAGATTGGGAGGAGGATACCAGCGAAGATGCTGGTGTAGAGGTTGATGTAGAAATTGATGTAGAAATTGATGTTGACGAGACAAGCGTCGAGGAAGTATCGATGGGCACGGTGGGTGTAGGTGAATCATTGGGTGGTACAGAGGGTGTAATGTTGACGAGCGTTGATGGGTCTGTATTGATGGCAACCGCTTGTGGTGCAGGGACAAAGGTGGGGGCAGCCTGTTGATTTTGGGAAGATGATTCCGTCAACGACTCAGCGGAATCATCCAAAGTGGTGTTAGCCGAGTCTAGCTGCTCGCCAGATGGACGCTCGCCAAGATTATCCGCGACAGTGGTATCTTCGGAGAGTTGGTCCGTTGTGTTTACCAACTGACGAGCTACCTCAATCGCCTCCCATAATCCACTTGCATTCAATGCTTCCTGACCCAACACTTGCAGTGCCTGTGATGCGGTTACAAAGGGTGTGCCAATCTCTGCAATGCGATCAACTAAGCCGCCACTTGAAGCCACTGTGGGGCCATTACTGATGGATGGGTCGTTGGTACCTTGGTTTCCAAATGAATTTGGCAGATTTTCAACCTGCTGATTCGGTTGCCCGGTAGATTGCCCCAGTGAATTGTCCGCAGGCGCAAAGAAAACGTCGTCTAGCTCATTGGTGACAAGTTCTGTTACCGTGTTTACGGTTGTTTCCACAGAGTCAACGGTGTTGTTGAGCGCGGCCACAAGCACAGAGTTTTCGGCGGTCAGTTCTTCTCTGTTGCGGTCTGGCTCTAGGGCGCGGGCCGCTGCAAGTTCTTCACGCTGTTGGGTGACTGCCGCATACGATTCCTCAGCAATCGTGTCCCCCATGACGGCGGCAATAGGAGAGGTAATAAAAAGGGCACTAGGTAACTGCAAAGGCTCTGTCAGGCCAAAACCACCTGTTTGCGCCATGATGCTCAAAAAAAGCAATGAGAGGATACGATGAATAATTTTTTGTCGTCGCTGGGCCTCTTGTTCATCTCTATTTTTCATCGCTAGCGTCCTTTGAACACATTATCGAAACGATTCCAGCCGCTACTCTCCCATCCCCATTTCAAAATTAACTTGACCCACAAAGACACCCATTGATTCAAGTCGATCCGTGCCCATCATAGAAATTTCGGTTTCCTCGACATCTGTTGAGAAGCTATCAACAACATAGAGCTTAATGGTCCATACTTCGCAACCATCAACCTTGTGATGGATTTCTGGATCAAACTCATCACCCTCTAGTCGATATTGGCAAGCCAATGCTACTTCATACAGGGCTTTTTTGATTCGCCAACGAGCGACACCGGGGGCATAGACGGGAAAGCGCACATAGACAGGTGCGCCTTCAATGTCTGTATGATTCATCAACTCGCTTTCCACAACTTGCGAGGCGGGAATGATCACCAATTCTCGTTCCGATGTCTCAAGCACCAACGAACTACTGGTGATTTCTCGAACATACCCTTTATAGTCACCAGTCGTAATCAAATCACCAATTTTTAGATGGCTATCAAAAGCGATACGACCCTGTGATAACCACTGCTGGAGCAAATCGGTAAAGGCAAATGACGCTGTTGTACCGATTAAACTGGCAACCAACAAAATGATGCCAGGGTCTGTCTCTGTTA
Source organism: Chloroflexota bacterium (assembly GCA_039029935.1). GTDB lineage: Bacteria > Chloroflexota > Anaerolineae > Caldilineales > Caldilineaceae. Next base: position 453 of record JBCCFC010000210.1, on the reverse strand, counting down.
CATAGACAAATGTAACAAAACCAATCACGATGACGACCAACCAAGCAAGATCAGCAAAGATGCGTGCCCGATTTGTGATTTTTGATAGATACCTTTGTAATGTCCAACGGGTCAAAAATGCTGTAATCAGGGTGACGAGAACAATGGTGATTGTTGGTAAGAAACGTTCAATATTTAGTAGAATACCTGTCAATGAATCCATTATGCCATACTAAAAATTTTGTGTGCTGATATCAATTGTCTGATGCGTAAGCATCATAACAGATAGATTATCCATATAGGTTAGTACATCTACTTTTCCATATGGATGGTCTATGATTTTGCGATTGATGAGGAGGCAATTGATACACTTATTATTAAATACAAAAGTGTAAATCAGTAACACAGATTGGTCATCTGTGGCGCAGGTAGCCAACCTACGATACTTCCCAGTAACACAGATTGGTTATCTGT
>JBCCFC010000209.1:0-13802 GCA_039029935.1 Chloroflexota bacterium | reverse complement strand
TGTTTAGTGACGTGTGTTTTGTGACTTTTCCTGAGTGATTCTTGATGTTAACCATACAGACCCCTGCGCCTGTGGTGGGGGGGGGGTTTCGACCGGCACAACCGACAGGGGGGGGGCTGAACAATTACGAGTGAAGAGTGATTAGCGAACAGTAATTAGTGAGTATTTATATTGTATCATAGTCTTTTTATTGTTTTTTTTGATATATTTTAGCTGTTTTTCATTAGTCTTTTACGCCTTTAAACTAATAAAATTGCTAATCACTCCTAAGAAACAAGAAATTTTAGTGCAAAATATTTCATTTTAATTCTGTTTCCTTCTGATTGAACCGCCGAAGGCGGTGGAGTTACTAATCACTAATCACTACTCACTAATCACTAATCACTAATCACTAATCACTGTTCACTAATCACTCTTCCCTTGTTTTAGGTGAAATAAATAATGAAATTGAATATACAGGCTGTTATCTTTGATATGGATGGCTTGATGATTGATACGGAGCGGATTGCGCAGCAGGCATGGCAGCAGGTTGGTGCAGAATGGGGCTATACTTTTTCCGATGATGTGTATCTGCAGGCAATTGGTCGGACCAAAGAGGATACGGGCGTTCTTTTCAAAGAGGCGTATGGTGTGTCGTTTCCGTTTGAGGAGATGTATGCGCAGAAGCAGGCATTGCTCCATGATGCCGTTCACTATGGCGAGATTCCCATTAAGGATGGTCTACTTGACTTGCTCGATTGGCTAGAAGCGCAGCATATACCAAAGGCGGTGGCAACATCAACGGCACGACCGACAGCAACCATCAAATTGCAGAAGACGGGGCTGATTGACCGCTTTCCAGTGACGGTCTGTGGTGACGAGATCGCCAATGGCAAACCTGCACCGGACATTTATCTCAAGGCTGCGATAGGTTTGGGGATTGAGCCAGCCACCTGTCTGGTGTTGGAAGATTCGGAGCCGGGTACACATTCGGCACATGCAGCGGGGATGATACCGATTACCGTGCCGGACATGAAGCTGCCATCAGCGGAAACACGGTCGATTGCCTATGCTGTTGTGGATAGTTTACACGATGTGCTGGATATCTTGAAAGCGAACTAGCCGTCGGGATTGAGCTGAAAATAGCACTTCACATCTTCCTGCGAAACCACCGAGAGTGGCTGCGGCAGCTCATGCATGGAAAACCAACCGATGGCAGTGCATTTGCGTGGTTCCAACACCTTTGGTGTGCCAGAAACATGGGTGGCGAGATAGGTAGGTGAAATCCAGTGTTGCCCCTCATCGGGCAGAATATGGTCTACAACACCAAGCAAGCCTGTGACGGCGATCTCCATCCCATATTCTTCCATAAATTCACGGATAATAGCGTCGACCATGGTTTCGCCAAAATCAACACCCCCGCCGGGAAATTCCCAGCATCCGGCTTCATTCTTGGCCGCAGGTCCCCGCTTGGCAAGAAAGACTTGACCTTCCGCATTAAAGACCAGCGCACCAACTCCAACCCCGATGTACTCTTTGCCTGCACTCATTTGGGTAGTTCCTCCTGTGCAAGGATATAGTGCCATGTTGGTCGGCCATTGTTCTCTAGCTGTTGACAATCCATAACGGCATAGCCAGCCGCAAATGCAGACTCGATGACTTCACGCACATACATGCGCCATGCTAGCCCAAGCTGGTTGTCGGTGCGTCGAATGGCCGCAATGTCATCGGGGATGGGCATGGCAATGGGCGCACCATTTAAGTGCTGTGAGAGTGCAGCTTCGACAGGCTGCTGCAAGTTTGTCGATGATGTCTTCACTGGCAACATTGTGATCATTTTAGGGTCGACTGAATAGAGCAAGGACCGTTTTGGGCGGTCTGGCGAAATTGCTGTCATCACTCGCTTACTTTTAAGACGCCAATCAACCTGACAACGGTCGGTAGGGGCACCTGCGTTGAGATCGTCATTCATATACCCATAAATGTTACGGCCATAGGTTGTGCAGGTTGCGCCAAGCCGATTAATATTGAGTATCCCATTCGGTAGATAGAGCGGGTCAAAGGTCCACGTCATCCAGTCGGTCAATCCCTGTGCAAGCACTTCTTCTCGTTGACCCAACTTGACACGATAGCCAACGCCTTTGCCCTGCCATTCCGGCAACACGCCCACGATATGGCTTGACAATTTCAAGCCCAAGAATGTGCCGTCATCATCCGTCCGTGCCCCTAACCAGCCGAGACCTGATCCAACCAAGCCTTTTAGCTCTGGTGGCCCCTCTTCGGAAAAGGCACCGACAAACACACCGCCACTTTTCTTAATGGTGACGATGACAGATGCAGGAATAATCTCTACTTCATCATTCTTGCCCCAGACACGCCGTTGGAGTTCCTGAAATAGTGCTGCGTCATGTGCAGTCTTCATCGACCGGATTGTAATGTCGCTCATCGCCAATGATTGCTCCTTTGGGAAAGGTTGAAGAGTTGAAAGGTTGAAGAGTAAAAACTTAGTACCTTGTAAACTAAGTTTTTCGGTATTGTCATTCCTGCGTTCGCAGGAATCCAGACTCGTGTCAGCGGTGAATTCCTGCCTTCGCATCTTCAACTCTTCAACTCTTCAACCTTTCAACTCTTCAACTTTCAACTTTCAACTCTTTTCTACTGTACAATATGAATAGGCATCCCCAGATAGGACAAATCGAAGAGAATTTCGGCTTCGCGGTCATCTAGCATGGCACAGCCAAAGGTTGCAGGTTGGCCGATTAACCCACCCCAGATTTTTTCACCATCGTCCCAACTGACGGGCAAACCGTGAATCCCATTCTCAAATTCGCCCACATCATATAACCCCAACCAATAGGGCATGTCGATGCGGTAGGCACTGCTTTTTGCAATTTCCTCTTTGGTTTTGACCGCAAATGTCCCTATTCGTGTAATCCACTCGCCATACCCTGTGCTACAAACCCACTCTTGATGGACCCGTTTGCCATGAAACACCCAACACTGTTGGCGACTTAGGCTCACCATAAAGCTGGTTCCTGAAATGGGGACGGGTGGTGTTCGTTGTGGCAGCGTGGGGGGGCCATAAGGGATGCGCAAATCTAACCCCAAATAGACAGTCTGTTGATCGGGTAGATTGTTGAATTCAAAAATGGCAAGTGTCGTGCTGTCATAGGCTTCGGCAATCTCCGAAAGTGTGTCCCCTGATTGCACAGTGTGATAGTGGAATCCGCTGGCAGAGGGGCCGATTTGTGCAACAGCAATAGGTTCATTGGCTGTATCTTCTGCCTCTTCCCCTGTCTCTTCTTCTGCAACAGGTTCAGGGATCACAAGCTGTTGGCCGATATAAATATTGTTGGCGTTGCGGATGCCATTGGCCTTCATCAATGCATCCTGTGATACATCATACTGTTCAGCAATGACGCTCAGGCTATCCCCCGACTTTACTTCATAGGTTTGCCGTGTATCAGGCGTTGCCGTTGGTTCTGGTATAGGATCACGAGATTCAGCAGAGAGCCGGAGTTCGCTTGGTGTGGCTGGCAACAACAATGCATCACCAATCTGTAACTTGGCGACATCCTCCCGCGCAATACGGTTGAGCAAGCGTAACGCTTCCGCATCCACACCCATGCGCAACGCAATCAGACCAACCGTATCACCGGATTGCACGATGTATGTTGGATTCAGTGACGCTGTTAGGCTATGAACGACATCTGGAGACGGGACAACGGTTGCGTTTTTGGAGACATCCTCGGCAGATGTCAATGTGTTTGTTGTCTCTGTTGAGTCTGTTGCTTGCCATTGCGTCACGGCAGAAACAGAATGAGGGAATGAGATAAGCATCGCACTAGATATCAGAAAAAAGTATAGCGTTAGCAAGCAGTAGCGAATCAAAGTATACTCCAATTTTATCAAGAGTCCTCGTTAAAACGATTTTCGCAGTCTATTTGCAGTATACCCTGTTTGTTGAATTCTTACGAATTTTCATGGATGAATCGCGACAACCGATAGGGTTCGTTTTGTCTATGAATCGTATTCCCTTGCGGGCAGATGCCGTGATTGAACACTAGACCACGGTGAGTTAAATTATTATTTAATGAATATATTGTCTATTTATTCATAAGTAAACCAAAAAAAGAAATTAGAAATAGAAGTCCGACTTTTGGCATGACTGCCAGTGTAAATACTCACTCAATGAAAAGTCGGACTTCTAAAAACTTATTGGGATTTACTTATCTGTTATAATCGTAACCCAGAAGGGAATGTAGAGTCTATAGAAAAGGAGGAATAGGGTGATGTCATCTTCTGAGAAGAGCTGAGACTGTTATAGAACCATCCCCTTGTCATTATCGTTACGTACTCTAAGCATGAACGATTATAATATAGTCATCAAAGATAGTGAGTCTGTAGGTCGATAGGTCAGTCTTCAGTATACTGACCCACCGATCCACCGATCCACCGACCCACCGACCCACCGAACAACTCCCATTCCGATTAATTTTCAACATAATTCATCTAGGGACAAAACAAACACTATGGATTTGGTAGGACGCAAGTTAGGCAAATATGAGATTCTCGAACGGATTGGTCAGGGGGGCATGGCCGCCGTCTATAAAGCGTTTCAGCCCGGAGTCGAACGCCATGTTGCCATCAAGGTGATGTTGGGACATTTGGCCGACTCGGATGATTTTGTACAACGCTTCCGCCGTGAAGCCCAAAGCGTCGGGCAGTTGACCCACGCCAACATCGTGCGTGTCATCGACTTTGATGTCGAATCTGACCTCTATTATATGGTCATGGATTTTATTCAGGGTGGCACATTGGGTGATTATCTCAAAAGCAAAGAAAAATTGGACCCCGACGATGCCTTGGAGGTTGTGGCACAGTTGGCGGATGGATTGGCCTATGCACATAACCGCGGCATGGTGCATCGCGACATCAAACCAGGTAACGTCATGTTTATCGAGCAGGCACCCGATTGTCCTATTATCATGGACTTTGGGATTGCACGGCTCCTTGATGAAAGTGGTGTGGGGCTGACAATGACGGGGGCGATGGTAGGTACGCCCAACTACATGAGTCCCGAAGCTGCGCGCGGGGAAGAGGCCGATGAACGTGCCGATGTCTATAGTTTGGGCGTGGTCCTCTATGAACTTGTGACAGGGCGTACACCCTACATTGCCGATACCCCCTATGGCGTCATCATGAAACAGGCCAATGACCCACTGCCGCTGCCCACCGAGCTAAACTCTGACATTCCCGTTGCCGTTGAAGAGCTATTGATTCATGCGTTGGAGAAAGATGTCAACGACCGCTATCAATCTGCGGCAGATTTTGCTGCGGCTATCCGTGAAACCCAGACAGCGTTGGCAAATGGCACGGCCAACACAACATCAGCCAAGACTCGTTCCACAAAGACACGTGCAACGAAGGGAGGGACACGCATGAGTGCAAATGGTGCGTCTGGAAAAGCAAATTCAAATGGTAATAATGGGAATAATCGTTCATGGTTGCCGCTGGCCTTGGCAGGTGGTGGTGTTGCGTTGATTGCCATCCTGACGGTAGTCGCTTTGATGATGTTTGGACAGACTGATAATGGTTCGGGAGACCCCTCCCTGGCAGTTGATAATGCGGCTAGTGATAGTGCGGCTAGTGATAGCGTGGATGGTACACCAGAATCGACTGCTACCAATGCGCCTGAGCCGACGGCAGAACCAACGGCAGAACCAACGGTAGAAGCAGTGGCGGCAGATGCCGAGGATACTGAGGCTGAGGATGATAGTACAGATGAGGCAACTGCTGATGAGGCAACTGCTGATGAGACAACTGCTGATGAGGCAACTGCTGATGAGACAACTGCTGATAATGAGGGAGTTATAGAAGGCGATGCCTCTGATGAGGAGCCAGCTCCTGCTGCGGATGTTGAGGAAACAGCGGTGACTGACACAGATGATGTTGAACCAATGATGCGCTCATTGGGGACATTGCGTTTTGTGGATAATGACAGTGCCTCTTCGGGTGATTTTGTGTTATCACTCGACCAAATGATGATGCCGCCGATAGGCAGTGAATATGAGTTGTGGCTGACCAATGATGGTGACGAACTGAACTTAGGGGCAATTGATGTTGCGGATGGCCGTGTGGCACAGACAGGCAGCACTGACCAAAATCTGCTGCTCGACTATAATCAGGCCGAAATCCGCATGACAGGAAGCGATGAACCCACGATGATTAGTCAGATTGACCCTGCACTGACCGATGTTCTGAGTACGTTTTTTGTGGCTGATGCCGAGATTGGCAAGACTGCACTGGAAGGTGCAAATCAACAACTGAATATCGCTATACAGCACATGGGCATGGCGCAAGACGCACTGGCTGATGGCAACTTATCCAACGTCTACCGCCACATGGAGCATGTCGTCAATGTGCTGGTGGGTGAAGAAGGTGAATTTTTTGGTGACATGACGGGTGATGGTATGGCACAGAATCCAGGAGATGGTGTAGGTGTCCAATGGTATCTGCAAGAACTTCAAGACGCCACCTCAAAGGCAGTGATGAACGCGCAAAATACACAACCTATGCTGGAAGACATTGCTGCCATCATCGACAACAGCGTTGACAATATAGACGAAGCTGTCGACATCGCGCTGCAAGTCTTTGCCTCTGATACCACTGAGGAGGCGCAGCCCTTTGTCAATGACCTTGACGCTTTGCTCATGACAGTCTTTGTTGGCGGCATAGAAGGCGATACACAGGAGCCAAGCATGGCTGATGTATCTGATGCCGCCGCTCAACTGGCAACCTATGAATTTGTGATGTCTGTTGACACGGGCGACGAGTTGGCTGGCATAGAGATGACGGCTACAGAGATGGCCGCCATGGAGACGGTTGGTAGTGCGATGGAACAAGTACAAGGTCAAACAGTGGGACATGTACGCTTTGCCGATGTTGTCCAAGAGGTTACACAAGGTGAGTCGTATGGTGAATTTGGCCCACAATCGGATGATTCTGGCAGCGAAAGTAGCGCAGACACGGGTGAATATGGTGCTGGCGAGTACGGCGGTGAATATTCTGGCGAATACAGTGCGGCAGACACCTATGCGCAACAGACCACCATCCAACGACTACGCACATCACAATTGGTGATGAACCTAGATGACTCGGGGCTGACAGAGCCACCTGCGGACATGCGTTATGAAGTCTGGCTGACTGCTGATGATGGCCGTAGCGAGCCACTTAATGTTGGTGAGTTAACTGCGGAAGATATATCTGCCAACACATCTACCTATGATAGCGTACAACATCTGTTGCTTGACTATGATCAGGTCATCTGCACGGTACAGGCCGACGATAATGAAAATTCGGCGTTGGGTGAGCCTGTCTTTGCTATCTCGTATACATCTGAGTTATTCACGACGCTGCGCCAACTGCTCTTTGGCGAAACACCAACCGGGACCCCACCTACCAATACCCGTGATATTGAGGGGCTTGTTGCCGCAGAGAACCAAGTCACCGTTGCGCTTGACCACTATCGTTTTGTGCAAGATGCCCTCGAACAGGGCAATATTGAGGAGGCGCGTCGCCACACTGAGCATGTCATCAACGTACTCGATGGTAAAACAGGCCAATTTTATGGCGACCTTGATGGCGACAATATCCCGCAAAACCCAGGCAATGGCGTCGGTGTCCGTGTCTACCTTGACGATGCTGTCGAGCAGCTTACCGCGATGACTGACCTGTTGACGACAGGTACAATTGTACCAACACCCAATCGCGTCTTCTACATGGATCGTGCCATTGCCGCACACGATAATAGTGTAGAACTCAACCAAGAGGCCACCGAGCGCGCACTGCAAGTCTTTGCCGCTGATACACTGGAAGAGATGCAGCCCTTTGTCGATGAACTGGGTGATGCACTGGCTGCGCTGGTCAATGGCACAGATGTTGATGGCAGCGGTGTGGTTGACCCTGTGGAGGGCGAAGGTGGGATGTTGGCGTTGTATGACTACGCGCTGTTGCTGGCGGAACAACCGATTGTTGTTGAGTAAAAGGATATGTAGTATGCAAACATTTACAATTTCAGTACCAGATGAACTGGCAGTACAGTTAGAACCGTACCGAGACCATTTGGATAGCATTCTGAAGGCGGGATTGCGTGAATTGCGAATGGCACAAGGGCTTGTACTGTACAAGCAAGGCAATATTTCAGTCTGGAAAGCGGCTCGATTGGCAGATGTCGGTCTTCGGGAAATGACACAGTATTTGGCAATTCACGGTTTGCGTCCAGAAGTGGATGATGAAATGATTGAGACTGAAATTGGTTTGCCTTCAAAAGGGGTTTCAGGAAAACAATTTATCCATTTAGCTGGAACCATCCCACAGGATGATTTAGACATCATGCAGAAAGTGATTGATGATGGTTGTGGACAGTTTAATATTGATAAGTAATAAAAAGGAGAATAATGATGAGTTTAAGCGTTATGATCACAGATGCGCAGGTTGGCACTTTAAGTCATGCATCTGAACACACAGGACTTAGTATTGCCGAATTAGTTCAACGTGCGATTGATTCGTATTTGGCGAATCTTACCGCGATAATTAGTGGAAACAATAAACTATTACCATCAGCCAAACTTGGTGAGGAAAGAATGGCTGAAATCTGGGCATTAGCAGAACAGAGTGCACAGGAAATGAAAAACCAAGACTGGGTATCCGAAGAAGAATTTGAAGCTGGACTCAAGGCAAGGGGCATTGTATGATTTTGTGGACACTCCACTATTCACAAGACGTGATTCGATACCTATATCAACTGCGTGAAAAGGGAAGTCTGGTCCGAGGTGCAGTTCAATCTCTCAAATCAGAACCAGTTCTAGAAGGATCAGAGGCATCTAAATCGATTCCAAATCGTTTTGTTCTGATTATTGATGAATATTTTGTTGTCTATGAACTGGATCATGCGAATCACCGCATTCATGTGTTAAGCGTTGGTGTAGAATAACAATGCTCTATCTAGTCGCAACACCTATCGGCAACCTTGGTGACATTACCCTACGCGCTCTCGATACCCTGCGCACAGTCGATTTTGTCGCCAGCGAAGACACACGAAAAACGGGTCGTCTCCTTAAACACTTTGAGATTCAAAAGCCGCAGATTTCCTTTCATGAACACAATGAGCATCAGGCAGGCGAGCGTATCGTGGCCTTACTGCGTGAAGGGAAATCGGTGGCACTGGTCACAGATGCGGGAACCCCTGGGATATCCGACCCTGGCTTTACGCTGGTGCGGCGCGTACACGAGGCCAACGAATCGGGCGACCACGCCGCCATTGACATGACCATGATTCCTGGACCCACCGGGTTGATCATGGCACTCGTGCTCTCCGGTTTACCGCTCCACAGCTTTACCTTTCGCGGCTTCCCTCCACGCAAACGAGGTCCCCGTCAACGCTTTATCACTGTAGACAAAGAGTCTCCCCACACACTCATCTTCTACGAAAGCCCCTATCGGCTGGCCTCCTTTCTTGGCGATGCGCTAGAGGTGCTTGGCGACCGCCCGGCGGCTGTTGCCAAAGATTTGACGAAGCTGTACGAGCAGATTGAACGGGGGACGTTGGCGTCGCTGCATGAGCAGTTTGTGGATAAGAAGCTGAAGGGAGAGTATATTGTGGTGATTGGGGGTACAAGCTAACGCGGGTTGACAACCTTTGCTGACGCCCTGCTATGAGTTACGTTGCGTGGTTAATGTGCGGATAACAAGATACAAAATCAGCCCAAAGGGACCAAACATGAGCGTGAAGAACAAGCTGGGTGAAGCCAGCCATGCTGTCACATTTTTCTCACGGCTATCCAGATAGACCCACCGCCCAACAAAGAGATCAAAGGCCAGAAAGTGAATCCACGCAACTGTTGCGCCATAGGGTTCGCCAATCAGCGCAGCAATGCCACCCAATGTCGGGTTCATCAGATCACCGATGGCTGACGGCATAATGGGTACGATGAGGATGGCGTAGAGCAGCGCAGCAGGTACAACAACCCAGATTGAGCCAATGATGCGTTTGGTCCATCCCCAATGCGGCAAAAAAATCATCAAAAACCAAAAGGGCATGACCAACAAGCTGCTCAGTTGAAAGATTAAATCCATTTCCATTATGATAGCTCCTTATGACGAATGCTACAGCGGATTTGGGACCGGAACGGATTTTTGTCTGTGCGAGATAGAAATCCGTTTGTCCCCTGAATTCGTTGTAGCAGGATATAGCCAATTTACGACAACAGACTCAGATTGAGAACAGATTGAGGTTTTCCATATTAGAAATTCGTTCCCTACCCAAATCCGCTGTAGTATACAAGCAGCATATCACATCGGAGGTCACATAGAGTAGTGCCTAGAGTCACATGACGAGTCAGGTATTGGTTATCCAGTCATCGGTTGCATGCTTACGCCGTTCCACCGCTCCACCGCTCCACCGCTCCACTGCTCCACTGCTCTATCGCTCTATTGGCCGCAACCCACTGGCAATCACTTCGCGATAAGAGGCAATACGCGCAGCACGCAATTCACGCTTATGCCCCAACAGCCATTTGACCCCTTCAATCCAACCTTGGAGACGGAACTCAAAGAGCAGATAGTGACGCAAGATAGATGCCCAAACTGGACCAAAGTATTTCTTGTAGTAGCGTACTTTGCTGGTGTTGAAGCGAATGTGTCGAGCGGTGATGACTTGCTCGCTGCTTCGCCCTTCATAGTGGATCACAAGTGCATCGGGGACATAGACAACACGCCAGCCTGCGGACTTGACACGTTGACCGAGGTCGAGTTCTTCGCTGTACATGAAAAACTGTTCATCAAATGGACCATCATACAAGATAGCATCAGTGGTGCGCACTGTCTCAAGTGCCGTTCGACGCCCCATAATGGCTGCCCCGACCAGCCAATCGACATCCTGCTGTGCGTCAAGCTGCTCGGTAGGTGAATCGTCCATGAGAAAGTGTTTTGCCCAAGGATTTGTAGGCCAGAGTTGCCCCAGCCATGTACTTTCCAAAAATCCGGTCAATAGCGTGGGAAAACGACGACGGCTACTCTGCCATGTGCCATCACCATAACGCAGTTTGGGGCCAACAATGCCGATGGTTGAATCGTTCGCAATGACGGTATATAGACCAGAGAAGCTATCATCAACTTGCGCTGTGTCTGGGTTGAGAAAGTAGATAAACTCGCCTTTGCTGATGGCGTAGCCTTGGTTGTTGCCAGCGGTGAAGCCCAGATTGGTTTCGCTTGCCAACAACCGTACCCAAGGAAAGGTCTTGGGTAGTTGCTTAACCGTTTCATCGCTGCTGGCACTATCCACAATCACGACTTCGAGTGTTTTGTCGCCATCAAAATAGCGCAGTTCGGGGTCATCAGGATGTGGATGGCTCTGCTCCTCGATGGATCGAAGAGAGGCTTTGAGCAGCGGCCAAACATTCCACGAAACGGTGACAATGGAGAGATGTACGCTGGACTTTGAATTAGTAGGTGCGTTCGGCAACGACATCACAAAGGTCCATCAACGATTGTCGATACACATTGTCTGGGAAGCAGCGCATGTTGTCATAGGCTTTTTGCAAAAACTCAACCGCCTCTTGACGAGCAGCAGTCACAGCATTACTCGCACACAATTCACCCACTGTCTGCTCCACAATTTTGTTCCACCCTTCGACATCACCCTTGTAGCCCAAACGCATCCCCCGTTGCAGGCGATCTACCAAGGCATCCGGCGATGCATGGCTTTGCAGAAAGTAGAAAAAGGGCAGTGTGAGCGTTCCTTGTCGCAGATCGCTACCCGCGGGTTTGCCCAACGTTGTTTCATTGCCTGTAAAGTCAAGAATATCATCAATGATTTGGAAGGCCATGCCAAAGTTATAGCCATAATCGCGCAGTTGTTGAACCTGGGGTTCCGGCAGTTCTGTCAACACACCTGCACATTCTGTGGCAGCACAGAAGAGGCTGGCGGTCTTGGCATAGATACGATGATAGTAGTTGTCTTTGTCCTGCGTATAATCGTTACGGGCAAAAAGTTGACGTAATTCGCCATCAACAATCACACGTAGCGTATTGCTAAAGATGTTGAGTGCGCGCATGTTGTTTGTGCGTGCCAGAAACTGTGCGGCGTGTCCAAACATAAAGTTACCCGCCAATATCGTTGTGCCCATCGCCCATTTTGCGTTGAGCGTTGGTGCCCCTCGTCGAATCAAGGCCCCATCAATCACATCATCATGAACCAATGTAGATGTATGCAGCGTTTCAATGGCCGCAGCCAACAAAATCACATTGTTGTGGTAGGGCGATTCTGGCAACCGACCAGCATACTTGTGGCTAAATTCCCCCGCCATCAACGACAATGCTGGGCGTAACCTTTTCCCGCCGCTACCAATGAGATCAGTGAAGCTGGTTGCCAATGGCTGAAACAACGTTGAATCGACTGCACGCATCTGCTCCTCAACCAAGTTAAGCGTCGATTGTACGGGCGACAAAATCTGCTTTATGCTCTTGGGTTGTGCTTTCTTCGGTGATGTCGGTTCGTCAGCCTCTGATACACGGGCAGGGGTGAACACTGGGGCAAACCCCTTGTTTGGATGGTGGCCGTTGCCACTCGCACCATTTGTATATCTGCGCTGCGGACGTGCCTCGACCACCGCCGCGCCTACGCTGTTCAGCACAATTCTTGATTCTCCAATAATAATTTTATTTTCTTTTTGTTAATCAACAATGATTATATTTTTTAATCCCCATCAATCCCAAAAAATTGACAGGCAAGCTGTGTGGTTGTTTGCGCCACTTCGGCACGGGTCACAGCCATCAATTCTGCAATACGGTCGCATGTCAATGCGGTATATGCTGGTTCGTTTCGCTTTCCGCGATACGGATGAGGCGTTAAAAAGGGTGCGTCTGTTTCAAGCATAAGCCGATCTAAGCGTAGTTGAGGAACAAGGGCATGTAATTGCTTGGCATTTTTAAAGGTGACGGGGCCACCTAAACTGAGGACAAATTTCCATGAGTACGCTTCTTGTGCGAGGGCTAAATCACCGCTGTACGCATGAAGGACACCTGCATAAGGACGCTGTTGTAATAGGGATGATTGAAACCGTGGACTCTCTACCCATTCCCGTAAGATCACGGCTACATCCTCATTTGATTCTCGGCTGTGGATGATGACAGGTAGCCCCAATTCATCGGCCAAGGCCAGTTGTGCGCGGAATGCAATCGCCTGTTGTTCTGGCAATACCTTGTCCCAGTAGTAATCAAGACCAATCTCACCAATGGCAACGACTCTTGGGTGCGCCGCCAAGCGACGCAGTTCTGCAATCGTTGTCTCATCAAAGTCACCACTGCTATTTGGGTGTATCCCAACGGCGGCATAGACTTCGGGGAGTGTATCTGTATATTCTGAGTATTGCTCTGCAAGTCTAATTGCTTGACGACTATGCTCAAGATCAATCCCAGGGTTGATAATGATCCTTACGTTTGCATCATGGGCGCGTGTCATGACTAAGGACCGATCTTCATCAAATTGATTTAAGTCCAGATGACAATGCGTATCTACAATCACATGTCTCTGATCTTCATTTTGCCTGTTGGTTATCATTACTTTTGTTTGTGTGCCGATTCTAATCATCATTAGTGATGATTTAGATGTGCAAACGTTAGACAATTATTATGCATACCTATTTCAAACCATGCTTTTTCGTAGTTGAGGCAGACGTCGCCATACTGAACGGGGAGCGCGCGATTTTGTGAATCGAGCTTGAGCGAGTCATCAATGTTGCTGAGGGCAGGCGAGTCGTAGG
>JBCCFC010000208.1:0-13805 GCA_039029935.1 Chloroflexota bacterium | reverse complement strand
GATAGCGATACATCTCTTCATCATGATTTTGAGGCTGACACTACCATCCTTGACCCTCCTTCCCCCAAGTCTCCTTTACCTGCGATCAAGCCTTCCCCACATCCTTTGACAACTTAATCGCATGTCATTCACTGGTATTGCCCCTAAAACTAAAGTTCGTAACTCTATTATTATCTCAGGTCTGAGATGGATTGGCAAACTTATCATCCATGCTCACATCTTATGCTGTAGAGCCTGAACAAAGGATAGTGTGTGGGAACCTCTGGGTGTCTATTCGTGTCTGACGCCTTTGACACGAATAGGGACGGCACGCTATCCTTATGATCTATTGCTTAATATACACCAAAAGCACATTAAATGCTTTAGGCAGGATATCTTTCTTCTATTCTCTTGATGGTCTAAAGTAATTGTTTCACTCAATGATACACAATCGTAGAATAGACCCGCTTGCCAGTTTGATGCCGAAAGGGGTTGCCTCATTCAATGGTACACAATAGATGCTTGCAGTGTACTTGATTTCTGGCAACATATGGGTTGTTGGCTGGTCGAAGTCTATCAAAATTGAAGGACAAGCAGTCATGTACAGGAACAATATGCATATTATGTTCGTTGATTATATCGGCAAGTAAAAACAATAGATATCCAAGTAGTACAAAATTATATGTGTAATATTTGTTTATTTTTCCAAACCTTAACATCGTTTTAATTTCGATTTGGCTCGCCGAAGTCACGATTCCATCTATCGTCATTTGTAAAATAAAAAATTAAACACAATCATTTGACTCCTAGTGAAATTGGATAGACTTGGCAACGACTAACAAAGAGAGAATACAATGAACTTTATAGACGAACATCCACTTAACTTTTCGCGCCCAGAGGTAATACAACTGCGCGATTTATTTGTGTCATCCTATAGACGCCTCAGAGCCGCCGAGCAATTGGCCGATGATGCAGGGATCGTCGCTGGCACCTTTCCATATCGTGATGACATGCGTACTACATGGACAGACCTGATGAATGTGATGTCCCTACAAGGAAAATTGCGTACGATGATTGAAAGGGCTGTCCAAGACCCGACCACTACACGCTATCACGAACAATTCCGAGGTTTCCTAATGGCACAGCCGGCTGTCGCCCCGATGATGCCTTTCTCCAACACCAACTGGTGGAAGGGGCCTGAGCAAACGCGTACACTTTATCTTGAGCGGCTGCTGGAGAAGCGCAGCCGCCTGGTGGATATTGACATTGCACGCCAAGTGGCCCAAACCGCTCGGAGTGTTGCCAAGCTCAATCTACATTTTGCCAACGAGCTGACCTATGGTACAGGATTCTTGATTCAACCGGACCGAATTCTGACCAACCATCATAATGTCTTACATGAAAGTTTCGGTGGAGTTACAGGCATAACAGCTGAATTTGACTACGAACAGACGTCGGTTGACAGACCACTTGTCTTACGAGGCAACGTGGATTCTATTATAAAAAATAAAGAACATGATTGGGCCGTTATCGATCTAGAACAAAGTGTTGGCGACCGTGACCTAATTGCATTGGGAACACCATTTATCATTGCCAAAGATGATCCAGTCATTATCATTCAGCACCCACTTGGGAGCTTTAAGCAGTTTGCCTTGGACCCATTGTCGATTCAGTATGTGGATGACAATGTGGTTCAGTATTTGGCTGACACACAGGATGGCTCATCTGGGTCTCCTGTTTTCAATATCAAAATGCACCTAATTGCTTTACATCACGCTGAAGCAGAGCTCATGGTTGATGTGGACAATGACGGCATGAAAGAAGATGTCTGGCGTAACCAAGGGATTCATATCGATAGGGTCATTGAAGGCCTACAAGCACACGAAATCCCATTTATTCATAATACATCCGGCTAAGGCTAATCCACAGAAATAATTGCTTGCGGAGTAGGCAGTCTCTACTGCCAGATTCTCGTGTATAACCCGCAATAGAGATTGCTAACTCCGCGATTCACTGAGTATTTTATTCTGTGGGATAGTTTAATTGAATCATTATCATTCATTAGCCAACAATCCTAATCGTTTCATAAGGAGCATAACGATGTGCAACAATACAGAACACAATCTGTCCGAACCTGATCTGTCTGATGTTTTTATTTGTACGGATGCCTATGTCGGAGATGCGGAGTTTGATCCAAGTCAATTGACGTTACTGGTTAACCCATTTGATACAGGGCCAGAAGAACTTGCGCTTGCTCGGTTCAAGTTATGGAGCCAAGGGCAACGTCTGCGTATCCGCTTTATGGATGGTGAGCGAGCTTTGCATGAGCGTGTGGAGCGGGAGGCGAGCAAGTGGCTTGAATTTATCAATCTTGAGTTTGAGTTTGGTAATTTTGCCGATGCTGAGATTCGAGTGACATTCAATAACACTGGTTATTGGTCCTATGTTGGGACTGATGCACTGCGAATTCGGTCTACGGATCCAACGATGGCACTGAGTGGGTTCACGGTCAACACAAGTGCAACGCTGTTTAGACGAGTTGTGCTGCATGAATTCGGCCACGCCATCGGCTGTGTCCATGAGCAGTCCAGCCCTTCGGTCAGAATCCCATGGAACCACGAGGCCGTCTATCGCTATTATGAGCGCACCAATGGTTGGAGCAGAGCGCAGGTAGCAAACAATGTCTTCCGTCGTTACAACCTATTGGAAGTACGTGCTACCAGCCAGCATGACCCGCTGTCGATTATGCAATACCCCATTCCCAATGAACTGACCATTGGTGATTTTGAGATTGGACTCAATACGGAGTTGTCCGAGATGGATATGCAGTTTATCAGTAGGGTCTATCCCAAGCCAGCTCAAAATCCTTAAAATTTTCGTAAACTTTATTATTTCTACTTCACAAGGATGATGTAACTTTGGTCAAGGATTCTACCAAATCCTTGACCAATGCCCAACCACATCAATGGTACACAAAGATGACAAATTTCCTAGATTACTCTACAGGATGGAAAGATGATCCTGACTATTTATTTTTGCACGAAGAATTCGTTAACATGGCAGAAGATATAGGGGATTCGATAGATTTTCTTCGAGAATTAGCAGAGTCTGCGCAGATTGCACCAGGGACATTTCCCGAAAATAAGCAAAATCTATTCGGAACTGTTAAAGCCTTAATCAACGTTATGGGGCAACAAGGGAAACTGCGCAGTCTAGTTAAGGTGGTGATGAAAGACGACAGAGTCACGGCTTATCACACAACCCTTAAGCAAATCCTCAATACCCAAACGAAGCTGTTTCGGCTGAATGAGCGACAACGTGACCTGATGGTTGCGGAGTTCAGGAAGGTGTTTACACAGGAAGATACCCTTGAGAAATTGGTGCGTCAGGCAGGTAAAGAACTGATTCACATATCTTCGGCAGCAAAACCAGAGATAATCATCCCAGAGATGGTTAGACATGCCGAACATCACGGTTGGTTAGATATGTTGGTACGCACGGCAATTAGGCTGGAGCCAAACAACCTTGAAGAAACGAAGCGACTAAGCATTCGTTATATTGATCATGTGGATCGCCAACAAAATCCGCTACAAGCACTCATCCTGAATGCAAAACGTCCTTTTCTTGGACGTGCGCAGTTTCGTGCCTATATCGAAACATTAGGGGACGCTGAGAGCAAGCGGTTTGGGATTATCAACGGACCACTGGGGGCAGGCAAGACCTGTTCACAATACTTTATCGAATATGTGTCGCAATATCTTAATTTTGAATTTTGTTACATCAATTTGAGAGACGAGATTCCGTCTAGTTTTTATCCTGACGCCATGATCCGTCGCATCGACCGCGACCTCATGTTGCCAGATACGGACGCAATGCCAGATCAATATAGTGTCGGCAGCCGGTGGGCGAGGGAGTTATGTGATTGCTTGGTTGAAAAGCTGAATCGCAAACAGAAAATGCCGGATGCACCCAATTTTTGTTTACTGGTCTTAGATGGATTTGCGCATCCTGACTTGCCAGATGAAACCACACAATTTCTCAAACATCTCATCCATGCGGTTGACCAGAGGTTGCGAGAAACAAGACTCCTTTTTCTAGAGTACCCTCGTGAGCTATCACGGCGGGAGAAACTTTTTGCCTATCAAGAAATTCTCGATGTGATCGATTTAGACATCGAGCTAGACGCTATCAACAACCAACAAACCTTTACAGGGACCCTCGATCTCCTGATTGAGGATACCCTCGTAGAGGCAGAGGAGCCATCTAACCCCAAACGGGTTGAGTCTATACGCATGACGATTTTAGACAATTTATACATCATCCCCAAAGAAAAACGCATGGAAGAAATTTCATATAGAGTGATGGAATTTGCAGAGGAAATCGAGCGCAAAAAATGAGGTTTATTAAACATGAACGATACAGAGATAATGACATCACCGCAACCAGCGGGGTCACAACATCACAGGGCAACACAAAGAGACAGAGAGACCCCGGCCGCCTATTGGTTGCTGTGTGAGTATGCTGCTGTGTGGGTTGAGTATGATTTGGCGGCGTTACCGGATTGCAGACAATCTACTGATGAGGAAAGCTACTCAGAGGCAGTCCAAAAGCTGCTTGATGAGTCTACACCGACGTACCGTACAGACAAACGTCCAACGTGGCGTCTGAAGCATCGACCACGCCGTGAAACGCTGAAGCAGTTGGCAAGCGAGAAACGTTTACAAGCAGTGTCGGAGAGGAACCCGTCATCCTATCCATCTGTCTTACAAACAATGTTGGATACTTATATCCAAGGGACGGCGGCACCGTTGGCGGCGCAGACACTGGAGCAGCTTGAGACGACCGTACAGGTTGTGGACTGGTTGCAAGACTGCGACCTCGACCTACCCAGTCAGGACCAAATTCGACAGCGGATTGCCCAAGAGCGGCTAATCAAACCGTTTTATTTCTTGGTGGGAGACAATTTTCACAATCGCACGGATGAATTGCAGCGGCTTCGGCACTATGTTGGTGGGCTTGAAACTGATGAGTCCCCCTTATTGATTTATGGACCTGGTGGTATTGGAAAGTCCACCCTGATTGCAAAATTTATTCTTGACCATACGCAACTGGCAACAGGGCAGCGTATGCCCTATGTCTATATAGATTGTAATCGGCGGGATGTTGATATTCAAGAGCCAGTGCTACTCCTGCTGGAAGCCACACGTCAACTCGCCATCCAATATCCCCAAGAGGAAAAGGTATGGGCGTCCTTGGATGCCAATTTACGCCGCTATATGCATGAACGTGATTGGGATGAGCAGCTAAATGCAGAGCAGCAAGGCACAAGGCACGAGCCAAAACAGGATATGAGGCAGACCTTGACACAGGTATTCGCCACGATTTCATTTGGCAGACGCCAGTGGAAACGGTATATGAGGCTCTTTGTCCAGACTATCTCGTCTGTCATTGGACCTCATCAGCCGCTGTTGTTTGTCTTGGATACGATTGAAGAATTATTCTATGACCAACTTGACGTTATGGGAGAATTGTGGTCATTTCTTGCTTACTGCCATTCTGAGCTACCAGCCCTACGCATCATCTTCTCTGGCCGTTCACCACTCCCCGAAGCCTTTCCAACACAATCCATCCAGCTGACTGGTCTTGAACCCGAAATCGCAACCGAGCTATTGTTCAGTCATGGCATCCCCACAAACAGGCTTGCCAATCAAATTATCGAAATGACGGGACATAGCCCGTTGAGTTTACGGCTAGCCGCCGACTTCTATCATCAAAAACAAGACGAGCAAGCATCAGTGGAACGCCCTCAATCCTCTCAGGATTATCTTAACCAAGTCCAGCAACATGTACTCAAAGGTCAGCTCCATCAACGACTTTTGGGGCATATCCATGATAGGCGTATCCGCACCTTGCTCTCACCAAGTATCGTTCTTCGCCGTATCACGCCCGACCTAATTTTGAGGGTATTGGCAGGGGTATGCGACCTCCAGATTGAGGATATCCATGAGGCGCAACAACTCTTTGACGAGCTTAGGCGCGAATCGGCGTTTATTGATATAAACCAAAGCCATCTAAATGTCTTGGTTCCTCGCACCGAGTTACGAGTGATGATGTTGACATATCTGTCACAAGACAACCCCGAAATGGTAACACAGGTCCATGAACGAGCCGCAGACTATTTTACGACAAGACCTGAGCCTGATCGACAAGATAGGGCGAACGAGGTCTACCACCGTCTTGCGCTGGGAGAATCGTCAATTTTTCTGGATGCGTATGATGACCGTACCGTACAACAAATTGCCCGTGTGCTGGGTCAGGATATGGAAGACTTTCCACCACAAGCACAGGCATATCTGGCGTCTCGTGTCGAAATCAGTCCCCAGCGTAAGCCGAATGAATGGACACATGATGAGTTGCGTTTATGGGAGGTGATCACAAAACGACAGGTTGACAACTTGATCAATTTGGAGCGGTTGCAAGATGCGTTGGATAAATTGAGCGAACGGCATGACCGTACTGTCGGCAGCCCGCTTTATCCGCTACATATTCGTGTACTCATTGGCCTAAACCGGATGGACGAGGCGCAGCAGGTGCTGGAAAAAGCCATTCGACAAGCACCCCCCAATACACTGGCGGAGCTGACGCTTCAGCGACTCGCTACACATCTCAACGAGGACCGACAACCGTTGATGCTGGCAATCGCAACCTATCGCCACGCCTTGTCGATTGCGAAAGCATTAGGCAACGACATCTTCATCTTAAACATTCAACTCAACATTCTACGGTTGACACGCACCCAATTTGCATACAATTCACCAGAAGCGACCCAAGCATATGCAGAACTGCTCCAGGTATGGGATGAGATTACAGACGAGATTCTCATCGAGACACCTATGTTGGTTCGCGATGTCGTTGCACAGATCGGCACAGAATCAGCCAAGGTGATTAAGCGTGCCATTGCCTTGGTGGGCTTGACTGACCACCCACCCGTCAGTTTTAGGCCGTTGGCAAGGGCAATTGCCTATTGGGACGCATCACGGTCAAGAACGCTCAATAAAAAGGATGGGCTACTGGCGCAGTGGCCTGCCGCTGTGTGGAAAAACAATTTGTACCAAACTTGGCTGACGCTGCTGCAAGAAAATGAGTGGCGGGAGATTGTTGGCTGGCTATCCTCAGAAATCGGCAAAGATGAAGATCAGGATGGTCAACGCATGTTCAGACCAACCATCATGAACAGTGCATTGGTTGATCTATTAAAAGCACGGTTACTGCTGACAGGTAGACAAGCGACATTATTACACGATGTATTGGTGGGTTCGTTGACAGCAAATGAACTGAACCACATTCTCGACAAGCACTTTCAGACAGCACTCACTGACATCAGTTATGCCGATACATTCAGCGAGCAAGCCGAAGATGTCATAAGTTGGGCTGAGTCCCACGATCTGATACTGCCATTGCTCCAAGCCTTGACCGTTGCATGTCCTGACCACGCTGCCTTGGCAAGTCTACTGCATGAACTCGGCATCGACGGTCAATTCCACGTCCCATCGACAACAGATAATCACCATCAAGCGCAATTAAACTCGCTTGTACAGTGTTCTTCGGCGGTCTGTTTGGGCGAACTTATCAGTCAAGAAGGCACAGACAATCGCTACTTTACGGCTTTCTTGGTCGCTCCTGATCTTGTGCTAACGACATATCACGCAGTTGATGTCCTCATCCAAGGCTACATGTCACCACGAGCAGCGACCTTTCGATTTGATCGAGTGGCAACCGAGACAAATATCATTTTGTCACAAGGAGAAGCCTATCCGCTGGCCGTTGGTCGCAGACAAGACCGCCCGTGGTTGGTGGCATATGATGAAACGCTTAACTATGCACTGCTTCGGCTTTCTAACGCGGCAGGCATGGAAAGTTGCCGAGGGTTATCTGAGGGACATGCGCGCGGATGGCTCACGCTTGCAGAGGTGTCCATGCTGAAAACAGGCGACGATCTGGACATCATCTTTATGGGGCATGGTGGGCGACGGACAACACTATCCCAAGAGAACGCCGTTGTTGAGCAGACTGAGACGCGCTGTATACACCCATTCAGCACGGGGCCAAGCGCATCAGGTGCGCCAATTCTCGATGTCACACAGACCGTTGCCGGGTTGCATGACACATCCGTAGAGAATAGCGAGGGGAATTATGGGACCGCTGTCTTCATCCCCGCGATTGTGACGGACCTACAACAAAAGAAGCTATGGCCGCTGGCTTGATACCCTTGAAGTCAGCACTACCCGTTGCGTAGACATCTTGTCTGCGCTGGTACAGACGAGATGTCTACGCAACGGGTGTACATCGTTTTCCTGCTTTCTCACACCCCGCCACTCAAATTGCCACACACTGCCAAATCTTCTACAATACGCTCATGGACATTATCTCTATTCACATCAACAAAAGGGAATCTCTATGAACACAGTTGCCATCACCACCTATCTTGCCAAAGTCTTTGGCCCCACCTTGGCGCGCATCCTGCTGGCAACTCTGCTCAAAGGCCACATCGACTTTTCCGCCATTGGCATCGAGACGGGCGACCTTGCGGGGAACTTGGCCGATGGACTCGACATCGGTGGGCTGGTAGACAAGATCACGGCGCATGATGAAGAGGCCCATCGCAAGGCTGTACGCAACGCCAACTATCTCTTTGACAAAATCGGTGATGAGGCAGCGGAACGGCTGGTCGAGGTCTTTCAACGTGAGGGCGATGCGTTGCCAGAGGTCGAGTGGCAGTTGACCGTCGATGCAGCCAAGGACACGCTCAATCGGCATGGGCTGGCAATGCTCATTGGCGAGAACCTGAGTGCGCCTGATTTTCGCCGCACATTGCGTACAACGCCGCCATCACCGGAGTTTACGCTAGAGACTGAGGGGCAAGCTGTCCTCTATCGTCGGCTGCTCGATACCTCGGCGCAGGTTGTCTTTGCCATTGCCGATAACGTACCGCACTTCACGCGTGATGCAACCGCCAAATTGCTACAAAATGAAGCCGTGTTGCTCAAGGACATGACGGCGGTGCTGGACAATCAGGCAGTCATCTTGCAGGAAACCTATGGGCAGCAGCGTGATGAGGACAGCCGTGAGTTTGCCAGTGCCTACCGGACGCTGATTGGCAATGTCCTCAACAATCTGTTGCTCTTTGGGGTCGATCACTTTGATGGCACACGCCAGCCGCTTTCGGTGGCTTATGTGCGGTTGCGGGTGGAAATCGGTGTTGCGGCGCAAGAGCGCGGTGGCTTTGATGAGATGAAGCATGGCGGGATGCTGCGTGAGTGGCGTTCCTTGCCTGTAGAAGAAGCGTTGAGTCGGGGCAAACGGCTGCTGATTGTCTCCGATGCGGGGTCGGGCAAGACGACGTTGCTCAAGTGGATTGCGGTGCAGGCAGCAGGGCAGGGTTTTGAAGGTCCATTAGATACATGGGCTGGTCACATGCCCTTTTTTGTGCGTCTGCGCGATTATGCCACCAAGGAAAGCGAACTACCAACCTTTGACAACTTGGCCTTTTCGCTACGTGAAATTCAACGTTCCTTTGAGGACACACCAGAGCAGTGGACACAGGGCTATCTGCACAGCGGGCAGGCGTTGATTCTGGTCGATGGGCTGGATGAGGTGTCGAGTGCCACACGGCTGGCGGCACTTGAGTGGCTGGAACGACTGATGGCCGTCTATCCCGATGTCATCACCGTTGTCAGCAGCCGCCCCAGCGGGTTACAGGACCAGAGCTTGGTGCAGGGGCTGAACCGTCTCGGTTTTGAACAGATGCGGCTGCTCAAGATGGATGACGAACAGGTGCAGGCATTTATTCGTCAATGGCATGAGGCGATGGCACATGACTATTGTCGCTATCCCGAAAAGCTGCAACTGCCCGACAAGGAGCAGGCATTGCAAAATAGCATCGAACGCCGCGATGATCTCAAAAAGCTGGCGCAATCACCCATCCTCTGTGCCATGCTCTGTGCGCTCAACCTCTTTGAGTTGGAGACACTGCCCCATGACCGCATCCGACTCTACAACCGTTGTATCGACATTTTGCTGCGCCGTGACATCAACCGCAACGTGGACCAGAGCGAGTACACTGCACAACTGCGCCCCGACACGGCACGTCAACGACTGGCCGAGATCGCCTACTGGATGATGGAGAACAACCCCGCACTGATTGGGCGTGAGGATGCCGAAGTGATTCTGGCAAAGGATGGGCTGGATGGTCCCGCAGTGTTGCGCTTCTTGGCCGACCGCTCAGTGATCTTCCAGACACAGGCCGTTGATGAATACGCCTTTATCCACCGCACCTTTGCCGAGTATCTGGCGGGACAGGAGATTGTGCGTGACAATCGTGTCAACGCCGTTGTGCGTACCCACGCGACCAATTCGGAATGGCACGAGACGATTCGGCTGTTGGCGGGGCCAGCGAGTATCCATGCACGGAATCAGGCGATTTTGTTGAATGCGCTCTTTGCCCTTTCTGAAGTGGATGATGAACACCGCTATGCGCTTCATCTGCTGGCGTGGAATTTCTGGGATTTGTTGGATACGCGGACGGTAGAGGCTAAAACCGCGATGCTCAAACATCTCGATTCGCTCACTTTGTATGGTGATGCCAGCGGACTAAACTTAGGTGGTACACAAGTAAGCGATGTGTCAGTATTAGCTAGTTTGAGTAACTTACAGCATCTTAGTTTATGGAATACGCAGGTGAACGATCTTTCAGTGTTGGCTGGCTTAACCAACTTACAACAACTAGATTTGAGTAATACACAGGTGCAAGATATATCAGCGTTGGCGAGTCTGATGAATTTACAGCGGCTAAACCTGAGTTCGACACAGGTGAGCAGCTTATCGGCGTTGGCTGATCTAAGCAAACTGAAACAGCTAGACCTAGTAGGTTTGACGGTGAACGACATATCCGCTATGGTCAAGCTAACTAACTTGCAGCGACTAAACCTTCAGGCAACAGAGGTAAGTGACATATCAATCTTAGCTAACCTGATCGACTTGCAACATTTAGATATAATGAGTACACAGGTAAACGACGTGTCCGCCTTATCTAAACTAACCGGATTGCAACAGCTTAATGTATGGAATACACAGATTAGTGATATATCGGCGTTGGCTAGCTTAAGCAATTTGCAGGAGCTATACCTATGTTCAGTACCAGTGAGTGATGTATCGGGCTTGGCGGTTCTGAGTAACTTGCAGGTAATAATATCTACGGAACAACTGCCTGCTCTTACTGGTATAGAGCAGGTAAGTGGGTTAGGGATTATTCCATTTTCTATGAATAGGTTAGAAATTCTTCCATTTTCTATGAGTGATATATCGACGTTGGCTGGTCTAAGTAACTTGCAATGGCTTAATCTATCTAATACACAGGTAAGCGATGTATCAACGTTGGCGAGTTTGAGTATCCTACAGCAGTTATTTTTGAGCTACACACAGGTAAGCGATGTATCAGCTTTGACAGGATTGACCAACTTGCAACAGTTATACCTTATGAATACGCAGGTAAACGATGTATCGGCGTTGAAAGGATTGACCAACTTGCAGCAGCTAAGATTGACAGATACGCAGGTGAGCGACGTATCGGCCTTGGCTGGCTTGACGAACTTGGAAGAGCTAGACCTGAGTTCAACGCAGGTGAGCGACGTATCGGCCTTGGCTGGCTTGACCCGCTTGCAACAGCTATACCTGAGTTCTACGCAGGTGAGCGATGTGTCGGCTTTAGCTGGCTTGACGAACTTGGAAGAGCTAACCTTGAGTTCTACGCAGGTGAGCGACGTTTCGGCCTTGGCTAGCTTGAGCAACCTGAAGGTGTTGCGGTTGACGGGCAGTCGGGTACGCAATGTATCGGCGTTGCGTAAGGCGTTGCCAGATTTGGTGATTTGGGCGTAGGAAAGCCACCGAATAAATTCGGCGTCTAATAAAGGAAGTACGTTGAAACGTACTATGGCGCGCAGCCTAATTCATTAGGCTTTCTGTATTAGCATGGGGTTTGGAACCCCATGAGTGTATCAGCGCTGCGTGACGACGTTGCTGGCCTTGGTAATCTGGATTTAGAATAATCTTATGCTATACTATAGTCGTCAATATTATTTCCATCACAAAAGGCATCGAAAACATGGCACACATACAAAACAACGCCCAACCATCAGATTGGATGATTGCAATTAGTAACACGGGACCGTTGGTTTCTGCTTTTCAATCAGACAGTTTTCATATACTCTCAGAGCTTTTTGATGAGATACGGATTTCGAGTGTTTGTAAATCTGAACTCATCAAACATGGATGGGAAGGAGAGATTCAGAAGGCAGACTCTAAACTCATCATCTTGCATTTAACTGCAAATGAGGAACGGGAAGCCAAAGAGGTTGCAAAAAGAATCGCACAACATCCAAGAACAAACGACCCCGTTATCGAAAGCCATTTAGGTGAGGCGCAGGTCATTGTTGTTGCGCTACGGGATGAACACAAAGAGGATTTCCTGCTGCTTGATGAATTGGCGGCTAGGGATGTTGCTAGGCAAATGGGAGCTAATCTTTCTGGGTTTCCTGGTGTGTTAATTCTGGCGGTACAAGAAGGCTTGATTACAGCTGAAGACGTGAAAAAAAGATTAGAGATTTGCCAAGCAAAAGGTACACACTACAGTAATGCGTTTATCAAGCATGTGTATCAGAAAGCCAAACAAGGCTGAGGAAAAGTGAATGATAAAAGGAGTAAATGATATGATAGAAAAGACAGTTCATGAACCAGATGCGGAATTGATGAGTGCAGAGGAGGCGTGGGAGGATGCGCAATTACTAAGTCGTTTGAGAGCCAGACGACGAGCAAAAAAAGATTCCATCATTCAAGTGCCGATTCCTTTTTCAGTCTTTATCTCTGCCCTAGAGCAGTTTAGCCGCGATGAACTCCTGCTTGCTCATCAACGTATCCAAGAACGGTTAGCGACATGATGTGTCAATTGGCAGACAGTTGAGAGACTCAATGTGCTGGTATTGCAAGAGACGTTGCCGCTTTTATCAATGGCAGTTGCGCTATCTGGAAGCGTGGCTGGACCGCATCGAACGGCAGTGGGACAATGCACTGTTGAAAGAGGAATGTGTTCAATCGTGGCAGGAAAACACATGGTTGCTGTGGGAAGTTGCCCCCAAACCTGTACGTAAATTTATTACTGTTCTCACACAATCCGCAACAAAGCTAAATGCTCAAACGCTGTCTACTACACAGGTCGCGGCATTACGTAATGCATTACATGTTGTCCGTGATGCTGACCCTAGTGATATGTTGATTGGAACTGCCTATCAACAGTTGATTGAAAGTGGACTTTCACCGCGTTTATCTTTTGATAGTGAATTTGTCCAACTTTATCTGGATGAACTTTAGGCTTTCAAATTAATTAGTATCATTGCAACACATGCCAATCTTCAACCGCGACAGGTTCAAACGGTCCTCGTAGTTGAGTACAGTGCCTTCCAGTGGATGGTCAATGTCCTCCAACCGTAGAGGCTTACGACTGTTTTCGGTATGTCCCGTCAATAAAATCGCCCCTGCCTGAATAATGATTTGAACCTGTTTCCCTAACCCTGCACGTCGAAGTGTCTCGACGTCAATCCACAAACCCTCCTGAACAGAAACTGTCTGTGCTAACATGTTTGGTAGGACCGCACTAAAGAGTGGAGTCGCGCCCCAAATTGACAAAAAGGTGCAGTAACGAGTAAGATACTGCAATGAGTAAAAGACTGAGATTGCAGTCTGAAAATATAAGAGTCAAAGGGGAAAAAGGGATG
>JBCCFC010000207.1:0-13808 GCA_039029935.1 Chloroflexota bacterium | reverse complement strand
GTTGGAACGACGGAATGTTACAATACATTCCCACTTTAACGCTTTATCGCTTTTCCGCTTCAACGCTTTCCCGTTTCAACGCTCCAACACTCCAACGCTCCAACGCTCCATCGTTTAGAAAGGGGGGGGGTGTTATGAGTGAAAAGCAGGACCCGTATGCGGAGTTGTTTGAGCGGACAAAGGGGTATGCAAGTCGGATTATTCGGTTGTATACATATCTACAGCAGGAGTATCATTTTAATGATGCAGCCATGGTGATTGGTAAGCAACTTCTGCGTTCGGGGACATCGGTTGCAGCCAATCATCGCGAAGCCAAGCACTCACGTAGCAAAGCGGATCGTATTGCCAAATTTCAGATTGTCCTTCAAGAGTTGGAAGAGAGTGCGCTCTGGCTGGAGTTACTCAGTGAACATGAGATGGCAAATACAGCAGGTCTTGCACAGATTCTGGACGAAACAAATCAGTTAATCGCTATTTTTGTGACAAGTGTTGGAACGTTGAGGCGCTAGAACGGGAGAACGGGAAAGCGTTGGAGCGTTGAAGCGGGAAAACGTTAGAGCGGGAAAGCGTTGGAACATTGGAGCGTTGGAGCGTTCCAACGCTCCAACGCTCAATGGGAGTTTGTATATTCATGACAGAAACAATCATACTGCCCCCCAAAATGGTGGAAGGGGCGATTCAACACATGAACGAGGACCACGCCCATAATTTACGCGACTATGCGCGCGGGTTGGCGGGGCTGGTGTGGGCCGAGGATGTGGAGATGACGGGGCTGGATGCCGAGGGCTTTGACCTTGTTGTGCGTGGGGATGGGCAGATTCAACAGACACGCATTGTGTTTGACATGCCATTGACTGAGCCGGGACAGGTGCGCTCGGCGCTGGTGGCACTTGCCAGCGAAGCCAGACAGCAATGCCAAGAAATTGATACAGTACATTAGACTATGAATAGATTATCCGCAGAAAAACTGACGCTGGGCTATGACAGCACCATCATCATCCCCGACTTAGAGTTGTCGATTCCGGCAGGCCAAATCACAACGCTGGTCGGTCCCAACGGCTGTGGCAAATCAACACTACTTCGGGGCTTGGCGCGTCTGCTCAGACCCAAAGGCGGGTCCGTCTTTCTGGATGGGGCTGCCATTCACACCGTGCCAACCAAAGAGCTTGCCAAACAGCTTGGCATTCTGCCCCAAAGCCCAATTGCGCCCGAAGGGTTGACCGTGCATGAGTTGGTGGCGCAGGGACGCTATCCCCATCAAGGCTGGTTTCAACAATGGTCCGCCGAAGATGAGCGCATCACACAGGAAGCACTGGACATCACCAACATCGCCGCCTTTGCCAACCGCCCCATCGACACGCTGTCGGGTGGGCAACGACAACGGGCATGGATCGCGATGGCACTGGCGCAGGAAACCGAGATTCTGTTGCTCGATGAGCCGACCACGTTCTTGGATTTGGCCTATCAGATCGAAGTGCTGGATTTGCTGGTCGAACTCAACCAACGCAACCGCACTATCGTCATGGTTCTCCACGACCTCAACCACGCCTGCCGCTACGCCCATCACCTCGTCGCCATGAGTGACGGACAGATTCAGGCACAGGGTGCGCCCACCGATGTCATGACTGAAGAAATGGTGCGCACCGTCTTCCAGCTAAACTCGCGCATTGTGCCTGATCCGGTGATGGGGACGCCGATGTGTATTCCGATTAGCCGTGTGGTGACGGAGCCAACAGAGGGTGAGGCTGTGGAGGTTGAGACAGTGACATTGCCTGTTGAGAAGGATGAGGATATTGATATCCGCAAGGCAGAGAGTTTGGAGGAGTTGCAGGTGTTGAGTCGGGAGTAAAATAGGGTTGCGTGATACCCCTTGAGAAACGCGTAACTGTTTTTGGTTGCGCGTTTTTTGTTGCCTGTGGTATGCTAGATTTTGTTGATTTGGATGGTAGTGAATGGGTAGTGTGTGGAAACGCAAGAGGGCAAAAATATAAATTGAATATGTAATTTTTATATTCACCATCCAGTACTCATTATCAAACAAGGAAATGTGTTAAGTGAGTGTCATTATTTCAGACGATATTCTACAGGCAAGTCGCATGAAAGAAAATGAATTTTTACGCGAGATTGCCATTTGGTTTTACCAACAAAAACGCCTGACAATGGGCAAAGCAAGTAGGCTGGCTAACCTGACCCGCTTACAGTTTCAATACCTGTTAGCAAGTCGGAAAATTCCTGTCAATTATGATGTTGAAGACTTTGACGCTGATCTGGCAACGTTGGCAAGGCTAGGGCAGCTATAAGCCATGATTATTGTTAGCAATACATCGCCTTTGATTAATTTGGCTCTGGTTGGCCACCTCAATTTGTTAAAGAAGCTCTACAAAAAAGTACTGATACCACAGGCTGTTTATGATGAAATTGTGATTGACGGTGCAGGGCAGCCGGGTGCAAAAGAAGTCGAAGAGTATGACTGGATTCAAGTACGTTCAATCCGCAACACGCATCTCGTTGAAGTCTTGAAGCAAGATTTAGACCGAGGCGAGGCAGAGGCCATTGAACGTTTGAGCTTAACCTCTGTATTGATGCGCATTGTGAATGGCAAAATTTGGCTCGAAGAAGAGAATACCATGTACCAATTTGTGGAAGAGCTATTGGATCGCGGCATCCGGAAGAGTGAAATTGTGCTTGCGTCCAAGCCGGAATCGCTGCGTCCTTATACAGACTTTGCGGTTGCGTAGTGAGGTCTCAGATGAGTTGGTATGCCGCACATGCAGTGATGTATGTCAAATATAAAGAGGATAAACAGGATAGTTACCCATTGTGGGAAAACATTCTTTTCATTGACGCCCTCCGATGAAGAAGCGATGGCAAAGGCGGTTGTGCGCGCCAAAGAAGATGAAGGCGATAGTTGTGGGACATTTTAAGCCTGTTTAACAAGCCCCTTCTGGCTGTCCAAATAATGCTCAACTGCCTGTAACACAAACTCATTCAGGTTACCCTGCACTTGGTCAACCCGCTCTTGAATTGTTTTCACCAACTGTGGCTCATGTAACAGGATCATCTCGCTACTCATCAACCATATTCGTTCAAAACGATGACGATCAATCAGTGTTCCCTCAAACTGACTATCGCGGTTAATCTCATCTAATTCAGGGATGGGTATCTCCGCCAGCCATGTGCTGCCTGTATGATACAATGGCGAAGCATAAGAGGTTGATCCATCGGGAAATAACTCCACTTTGCGAATTTCCCAACGGTCGGGGCTGATTTCACTATAAATTTCAATGGGTTCGTCGGAGTGAGCGTGATCCCATTTAATTTTTAAATATTCCATTTTAACCTACCTCTCCGTGAGTAATAATCCGCTCGCTGATATCCAGCGATTCATCATTAGGAATCACAAAAACATGTGGTCTTCCCTGCATGACTGATAAATTTCTGACATCAATCTCAATATAATGTGTATACTTTTTGCCCTGAAATGGCTGTCCAAGAAATAATCGAGATAGTTGTGCTGGTGTTTTCGTATGTGGCTTGATATCCGATAAATATTGTCCATCGCCGTACCGCACATCCTTGGGATTACGCATAAGCGTAGACGGGTTCAGTTGTTTTGATTGTAAGATTCCTTCATAACCAGATTTGTTGGTGTAGTGAAATAAGATTGTCATGACTTATTGTACAATGTAAATGAGCCGTGTAGAAATCCGACTTTTATCAAAAGCCCACAAAGGTTAAATTACACGTTAACCACTCGAAAACACCGAAATCCATTACTGCCATAGCGCGCTTTAGCGTGTCTTCATCTATCAGACGCCTAATCGGGTGCCCACTGGACACGGCGGTACGGGGTAATTATTTGACGGGCAGACATTTCGAGCTATCGCTCGACCATCGGGCAAGGATGCCCAAGCCACTATCGTCCCGTCAACCTGCGGAACCACTGGCCACTTGTTGACTGTCCATGATTTCTTGCAGGTTCGAGCTTTTCTATTAACAACAAAATCTCCGCCGCGTCGTCATAAAACAATGCCATATCATCTGCCAATGTTTTATTCCGTGAGCCCGCTACAATTGCCTGCAATTTATCAATAAGCAGAAGCCGTGTGTCAGTTTTGGAATTTTGATGCAATTGGGTCAATGCCTCCGCAATCCATTCCTCTCTAACTTGCAACGCTGACAAAACCCGCTCACACAGCCGACCGCCACTAAACTGTACATCGCCCCCGTCTCGCCTATAAGCAAGATAGGCTAATCGTGCCTGCTGCCACGCCATCTGTGCTGCTGCTATATTGCCCACCGCCATCTCGATTTTATGCAGAATGCTCCAAGATTTCCAAGGGTGTGCGACATGACCAAAAGGTTGATCGCATTCCACCGCTCGTATGATTTCGGTTCTCGCCTCATCATAGCGGCGCAGCTTGACCAATGTATTGGCTATGTTGTTGCGGTTAAGACCTTCATTACGTATATCTTGCAAGGCCGCATCAATCTTCGCTGCCTGACGATAGTGAGCCACTGCCTCTTCTAACCGTCCTGTGTCGTTGTACAAGTTCCCCAACTCAGTTAAACTGCTAGCCTGACCTACAAGATTGTTGGTCTGAACCATAATGGCCAATGCCTGTCGATAGGCATCCTCGGCTTTGGTATAGGCATTACACTTACGATGGATTATTCCCATTTGATGCCAAACAGTTGCCACACTTTGTGATTCACTAAATACCTCAAACTGTAATCGTACTTGGGCATAGTTTGACAGTGCCTCGTCATAACGTTGTTGTAGCATGAGTACATACGCCAGTTGACCTTGCCTCACAGCAACCCCACGCTGGTCATCATGTGCTTTACCCAGTTCAATTACGTGTTCATAGGCATTCGCCGCTGCCTCTAGCTTCCCCAAAGCTCGCAAGCAATCGGCCTGTTCGGTAATGGTGGTAGCTACCATGCGTGCGGCTGAGTCATTGCTGCGTGTGGTAGCGATGCACTCAAAGCGGTGCTGTGCATCTTTCAATAGAGGTAAGGCGGCACTAGCCTGTCCATACCTCGACAAGATACGTCCTAGCAGCCAATAGATATATGCAATGTCATAATCCGCCCCTATATATGCACCCTCACCTGCGGTCAACGCCCGTTCTTGCAGCAAAACAGCGGCTTGGTAGGCACCGGGAATATCGTCTGATTGCAGCAACCGTTCGATGGTTAGCTGCTGGTTCCCGAATTGGGCACGATTCCATGAGTCCATCTTTGTTGAGGCCAACTCACGTACAGCGATTGCATGGGCCAAGGCCTGCGGTCGTCCGAGATGTTGGAGTAGTTGCTCAATCGACCCTGCTACACCGACTACGCGTTCGGGCGTGAGAGCTGGCGTCTCTGTACCAAGTATTATCGTCATCCAGTCGAGCAGTGCACGTAGGTTGGATATTTCAAGTAGGGTTAGGGTGGCAGCAAGCTGTGAATCATGAGACATTTTTTCGGATAAAAATTTTAGAAAAACTATCATTGGACTAACCCAGCGTTGACGTAGTGATTCAAGCTCAACGGAAGTCATCCCGTGTTGCCAATAGGCAGTGAGCGCAGGGTCAAGGCTTAGATATCCATACTCCTTTTCCTCGGCAACACCGACCTCAATTAGGGCAAGTGTAATGGCTTGCGCTTCATCAACTTCTACATCCATGATATAGGCAAAAAGACGAATCTTCCCGCCACCATGCACCACCGCCAACCGCTTCACCTTCTCCTGCATCCACTTCGGCAACCGACGCAACGACAACTCCACACTAGCAAACAACGAATTCTCTCGATCCCCCGGATGCTTGGCCTCCAAGTCAACCATGATGCGCTGGATGTTCTCGGTGGTGGCGGGAATACCAGCCGTAGCAATTTCACGTGCCAGCAGCACCAAGGCGCGCGCATGACAACCAACAGCATCAACCAGTTCATGCACAGCCTGCGGTGTGTTCCCTGCATCACTGGCAGTGGGTCGCCAACCCTGTCCACGCATCACGTTTTCGACCAGTTTGATGGCATCGGTTTGCCGCAATGCACCCAATTCAACACGGCGGCTGGCATGGTCAAAGGGGGCAGGTAGCCATTCGCGGCTGGTGAAGAGGATACGCGTGTTGGGGTCAGCGGCGAGGAGTTTGGTGCAGAGTTTGAGGATATCGTTGAGTGCGGTATTGGTCAGGCTATCTGGGACAGTGTTCTCTTGTTGGGTATCAGTGGGTAGGGGCAACACGCTTTCCATGTTATCCAATACAATCACCGTCGGCGTATCCCGCAATGCTCGTTCCACAGGCTGCAACGCCTTTGCCATGTCACTGCCATAGAGTGCCACCGAGTAGTCATTGCCGGGCAATAACTGCTGCCCAATGCGGTCCAGTACACCCATGTCATAGCTGTACTCTTCGAGGCTGACAAAAGCGGCACGGCCAAAGTGACCTGTCTGCACGAGCCAGCGCGCACACTCAGCCGCCAGCGTGGTCTTGCCTGCACCGCCTGTGCCACGAATCACAACATAGTTTTGGGTTGTGGAGTTCTGCAAATACAGCAACCGCTCCAATGCCAGCAGTTCACGACTACGCCCCACAAAATCGTGTTCAGGTCGTTCCGGCACATCGCCCAGAGCCAGTTGACGTTGTTGCGCTTGTAGATAACGCACACGGTCGGGCATGAGCCGTGTAAACAACTGTTTGTCCTCATCCTGATAGAGGACTGGCACAAACCAATCTTGCAGCCGCAGATCACCACCGCCGATGAGATGCCCACGCCACGAGTCATCCATCAACGCCCGTTGACCCGCCAACATCGCCATGCCCACAGTCGCGCCCTCGGCCAGTGCGCGATAAAAGGCCGTGACAAAGCGTGTCGCCGTTTCCACCAACACCGTGTGGCTCATGGCAACCACCGAGGTCGTGCCTCTTTGCAGCAACTGTGCCGCCACCGATGCTGTCGGCTGGATTTCACTCTGTGCGGTCTGGCAGGCATCCAAGAAAATGAGCGGCACATTGTAGTCACGCAGTCGCTCGGCCAGCGTGTTGGCGTGAACCAGCTTAACGCGCCGTTTGCCGATCACGTCAGCATCCCGTTCATCCTCAAAACAGAGCGCACCCAAACCGACACGCTTGTCATAGACGCCATGCCCATCAAAATGGACGACATGATAGGGTGTCTTCGCATCACTGGCCGCTTTCAACGCCTCATTCAGCGCGGTTAAGGTCGGTGTCGCCAACATTGTCACCGTTGCCATCTCGCCCAAGGCTGTCACCGCTTTCACCAATGGCAATGCGCTGGCACGGTGGTCAATGTAACTGACAGGTTGTTCTTTTTGCCGACTGCCATCGGCCTGTACCTCTGGGCGTGGACTGACCAATAGGATGCGGATGGGTAGATCAACGGGCTGACGTTGGATGATGTCTTGGGTTGGAATCTGGCGACGGACGCGTAAGGGGCGTTTGCCTTGGAAGAGGTAGCCGCTACCATCGTGGAGTAGTTCCCAGGGGAGGGAGAGGAGGGTGCTGGCGGCTTCACGCGACAGGCTGGAAGCCTGTGTTACAGAAGCGACCTCTACTGAAAACAGCAACTGTGCAGCATTGCCGAGCTGCCATGCATTCAGTGCGGTCTGGGCGGCGGGGTTGGCAAAGATAGCTTTGAAGATGGCTTTGCCCCATTGGGGTAGACTGGCCTCGATACGTTTCTTTCTGTCGTCAATCGCGCCAACACCTGTCGGCCACCGAAAATATTCTTCCAGATACCAGTCGAGATCATCCATTTCGATCAGTCCCAGCGGTGCAGTGAAGGGCATCAGGTCACTCTGGATGGTGCGTAGAGTGGCATCGTGTGGTTCAAAGGTGAGTTGCGCCAGCCCCGATGCGCGTTTACTGCCCGACCCCGTATCCGTGATCTGTGGTTGATGTACTTTGAGCGTCAACGTGTCGGTGGCAGGCTGATCGACCAGTTTACTTGGCTCGCGGTCCTCTGGCTCTCGTTCGCCCAACGCCGCAAGGATATCGGGCATAGCTTCACTCAACGCACCAAAATGCGCTTCGATAGATATTGCCAGCGGTTCTTCCTCACCAAACCAAGGCCATAGACCATCCGGTTTCATATCGGGCAACAGTAATATGGGAATGACACGATAACCTTGTCTTTGCTTGGCAGATTCGGCAGTTAACGCCAGCCGCACCTCACTGCGTACCCCTTTCGAGTGGATGGTTTCTTTGCTGAGAACGACAATGAACGACCGCGCCGCTTCAATGGCCTCGGTGATCTCGCTGTGCAGCTTATCTCCACCACGCAGGTTACGCGAATCAACCCATGTGGTCAAGTTATGTGCTTCCAGTTGTTGACGCAACGCCGTGACAAACGTATCATCGGCTGTGGCGTGAGAGATGAATATGTGTGACATGGTTCCTTCCTTATTTTAGCTAGTCAGGCAGTCAGGTAGTCAGCTAGCTGACCTGCTGATTAAAATACAATATATCACAAAATACGCCTAACTATGCAAACCTAATACAGTGGGATGACGATATGGGCTACTCGATTTTCGCGATTTGCCCGACCCACCACAATCCACCTTTGTAACCAAGGTTAACAAATTCAATAAACCGCCTAAACAAATTTATCAACTCTCACTTAGCAAATTCATTCACCCACTCCGTATGTGCGTTCAACCATTTTCATCGAAATTCATCCTGATTTCCTCTTGAAATGGTCGAATCCGTATGTTATGGTTGTGACTGTTATCCTATATGGTTAGCAGTCCAATCTAGTCGCTTGGACACGGACAAACACATTTCCATTGCTCCGTGCTTGTCCGTGTCCTCGTCTTCAGCACTGCTAGATTAAACAGAAACCAACGATGTTGATGGACCCGTACTGCTACTGGCACTAGCACGGGGTTCATGGTCAACATCACAAAGTTCATGCTGAGTCTGGCCTTTGGGTTTTACTTCACTTGTCGCCATTTTACATAAGTCCGACTTTTCCAAAATGTCGGACTTCTGTATTCTTGATGTCTTGCTATCCAGATTCAGTACTAAAAAAGTATTCGCAAAGCAAGGTACATAACCCATGACTTTATCCAATCGTGCGCAGCGGCACAAGATGGTGCTGTTGGCAGGGCTATACATCACACAATTTTTGGGGCTGGGCTTTATTTTGACCGCTGTCCCGACGATCATGCGCGAGAATGGGGCCAGTCTGGATGAAATTGGCATCATCTATGCGTTGGGACTGATTTGGTCGATTAAATTTTTGTGGGCACCACTGATAGACCGCTTTGGCTCCAAACAGCATGGTCACTATCGCAGTTGGCTGATTGTTCTCCAGTGCATCATGATTGCGCTGCTGGTCGGGGCAGCGTTCTTTGATATCGGCTCACAGATGGGGATATTGGCGATATTTTTTG
The DNA here is from genome assembly GCA_039029935.1 of Chloroflexota bacterium. Lineage (GTDB taxonomy): Bacteria > Chloroflexota > Anaerolineae > Caldilineales > Caldilineaceae. The sequence goes on along the minus strand of JBCCFC010000207.1, from coordinate 4,402 downwards.
CGCTGATATCCATGTCGTCGGCGACACAGGACATTGCGGCAGATGCCTTGGGCGTCACCATCCTAGAGCCAGAGGAACGCGGCCTTGGTAATGGTATCCAAATGGGCGGTGGCTTTATCGGCAACCTCATCGGCGGCGGTGTCGTACTGATGGCCTATCAATGGCTTGGGTGGACGGCCAGCCTGTTGATTTTGGCGGTGGGGACAGCGTTGCCTCTGATCAATATCCTGCGCTATCAGGAAAAGCCTGCACCAGCGGATGCACGAGCAGAGAAGGTGGGCTATCGTGACATCATCCGCTATTTCCGACGACCGGATGTGGGGCGTTGGATTGCCGTGCTGCTCACCTATGGGTTGGGCATTTCCATTGCCTATGCACTGATCAATCCCATGTTGGTTGACTTGGGCTGGACATTAGACCGCATCGGCTTTGCCGTGAACATTGTTGGCTCACTTGTCTCCATCGCCGGGGCGTTGATGGCCGGGCGGCTGGTGGAGATTCTTGGGCGACGCACGGCCATGATTCTGGCAAATGTGCTGGTTGGCATCTCAATCTTTGCCCTCTTCCCCACAGCACAAGGGATGAACAATACGGCCATCATCTACGGCTCCATCTGCCTGATGTTGCTTGCGTATGGCGCGAATTCGACCATGCTTGCCACCATGATGATGGATAAATCTGACCCCGCCGTGGCTGGAACTGACTACACGCTCCAATATTCGATCTCATCCATCATCAGCTTTATCTTGGCAGGGTCCGCACTGGCATTGGCTGAATCCATCGGCTATATGGGCGTCCTTGCCACAGCCATTGGTGCAGTCGCGATCTCGCTTGTACTGGTTTGGCTTTACAACGATTTTGAGCCAATGGTCTTTGATAGAGTCGCACAGGATCAGTCGCTGACGGGGGCTGCTCCTGTGGCGGGAGATTAATCATGACAAAAGAAACTACAAAACAAGAACTGTCACTCTGGCAGATTATCGAGCCGGTCAAACGTGCCATCTATACAGGCATGGCATTATCGGCCATCAGCGGGGTGGCGTGGGTGGCGGCACTGGTGCTATTGCGGCCACTTACCAGCGAACTGATGACGGCTGCCCCCGATACGGCACGGCTCTGGCAGCTTGGCCTTTTCATTCTAGGGGCGATTGTCATCGCCATCGTCCTGCGTATCTACTCCTTCAAAGTTTCGCATCTGGGGGCCTATGAACTAGAAGAAATTTTGCGCACCCAACTGACCACGCATTTGGCAAAAGTGCCGCTGGGCTATGTCATGAACACGGGGTCTGGTGCGCTCAAGAAAATCTTGATGGACGATGTGCGCAGCCTCCATGCATTTGTGGCCGACAGCACACCGCTGTTGGCACGCAGCTACACCATCCCATTTATCACGCTGATCACCATGTTTATCGTAGATTGGCGGCTGGCCCTCATCTCGCTCTTTGTCTTTCCGGTCGGCATCATTGCCATGCGCATTGCCTTGGCCGATTACGCTGAGGGGCGCGAAGCCTATGATGCGGCCAACGAACACATCAACCAGACCATCATCGAATATGTGCAGGGGATGCAGGTGGTGCGCACCTTTGACGATGGCACGTCCTCGTTTCGTCGTTACAGTGATGCGCTCAATGACGCCACACGAACGATGCGCGCATGGGCAGAGAAATCACGCATGGGGGCCTATATTGCGCGCACCCTCTTTGCAGCACTGCCCACACTGGCCGTCGTCGTCGTGGCGGGTAGCTGGATGGTGCAACAGGGGATGCTCGATGTGCCATCCTTCTTGCTCTTCCTCTTTTTAGCCCCTACCGTGAGCGAATCCATCGTCCCCATGATCTGGCTCTCGCAGCTAATCAACATGGCGAGTGCTGGCGCCAAACGTATTGGTCGGCTCCTCAGCGAGCCAATTCTGCCCGAAGTCGCATCGCCGTCTTCACCCAGAGATGGCTCTGTGCGTTTTCAGCATGTGACCTTCACCTATGCCGAGCGCACAACACCTGCGTTGGAAGATGTCTCGATGACGATGGCTGAGGGCACTGTGACCGCACTGGTCGGCCCGTCGGGTGCGGGTAAAAGCACGGTGGCACGGCTGATTCCACGCTTCTGGGATGTCGATGCGGGCACGGTCTATGTCGGTGGCGTGGATGTGCGCCAGATGAGCAGCGATGACCTCATGCGTCATGTCAGCTTTGTCTTTCAAAATCCATTTTTGCTTCATGAAACCATCTACGAGAATATCCGGCTAGGCAAGCCTGATGCCACCGATGCGGAGGTGGTGGCTGCGGCCAAGGCGGCACAGGCGCATGAATTTATCATGGCGGAATTGCCCAATGGCTATGCGACCAAGGCGGGCGACCGAGGGACACGGCTCTCTGGTGGGCAGCGACAACGCATTACGATTGCGCGTGCCATTTTACAGGATAGCCCAATTGTAGTGCTGGATGAGGCGACCGCCTTTGCCGACCCTGAGAATGAGGCCAAGATTCACGCCGCCATCGCCGAACTGACCGCTGGCAAAACGCTGATCGTGGTGGCGCATCGGCTCTCGACCATTCAGGATGCCGACCAGATTGTGGTACTGGACCAAGGGCGTGTGGCCGAGCATGGTCTGCATGATGAACTGGTGGCAGCGGGTGGCATTTATGCTGGATTGTGGGCCAAGTTTCAAGAGGCACAGGGTTGGGGTTTGCGTAGAACAGCAGCAGTGTCAGCAGTAATGGAGGTAGCATAGTATGATTGGCACATATCATCGAATGATACGAGCGGCGGGTAGTTTTGCCTCGGCAATGCGGTATGGCTTTTCTATCTCGATTGCCAGCGGCGTTGTGCAGGGTATCACCTACGCCTTTCTCTTTCCATTTTTTAGCGCGCTGATGAATGTCGGCGAGGCGGACAACGGCTTGGTAATGTATACGGGCATCATCGTTGCGCTCGTGCTGCTTGACGGCTATCTGCGCTGGCTCGAAAATGGCTATGACTGGACAACGCAGATGGATGTCGGGCATGAGGTACGCATCAAGCTAGGCGAACAGTTGCGCAAGATGCCGTTGGAGTATCTGGGGTCACGGCGTGCTGGCGATGTCAACGTGGTTCTGAGCGGCGATGTCAACGATGTCGTCATGATTATGGGTGGGCTGTATGGCATTGTGCTGCACACGATTGCCACCCCACTCGCCACCATTGCCATCACGCTGTTTATCGACTGGCGGCTGGCACTGGCAATGCTCATCATCTTTCCATTGGCAATCCCGCTCTATCAACGGATTCGTCAGGTGGCCGCACGGGAGAACCGTGTGTCGAGCCAAGCCCACGCCGTTGTCACCGCCAACTTGGTTGAATATGCCCAAGGCTTGCCCGTCCTGCGCGCCACACGTCAAGTTGGCAAACAGTCCGTGCGTCTCCAGCAGTCATTGGCCGACCTGCGCCATAAACAGACAGTGGCGACAAGTTGGGGAACCGTCCCCAACATCAGCATTTCGGCCATCGTTCAAATTGGGCTGCTGCTGGTGACAACGCTGGGTGTCTATTTTGTATTGGGTGGCAGTCTCAACGCGGCAATTCTCTTTGCGCTGCTGGCGATTACCGTGCGTTTTGCAGAGCCACTGTCGATCTTTGCGAGCTTGGCAACCATGTTTGATTTTATGGAAACCGGACTCGAACGTATTGACGCTATGATGGCGGTGAAACCGATGCCAGTCACACAGCCAGCGCAGTCGTTGACCGAGTTTGACATTACCTTTGAACAGGTCGATTTTGCCTATGCACCCGAAGATGAAGATTCAGAGGGCGAGGCAGTGCTGCATGATGTCTCGTTCCATCTGCCCGCCAAAAGCCTAACCGCGCTCGTGGGTGAATCGGGTGGTGGCAAGACGACCATCACCAAGCTCATCACGCGCTACGCCGACCCACAACAGGGGGCTGTCGAGATTGGCGGTGTTGATATTCGTGCGGTCGAACAGCCAGAACTCATGCAGCATGTGTCGGTCGTCTTTCAGGATGTCTATCTCTTTGATGACACAATTCGTGACAACATCCGCATGGCAGACCCAAGTGCCACCGATGACGAGGTGATTGCCGCTGCCCAAGCCGCCAACTGCCACGAGTTTATCACACGGCTACCCGATGGCTATGACACCACCGTCGGCGAAATTGGCGGTGCGCTCTCCGGCGGTGAGCGACAGCGCATCTCGATTGCACGGGCGATCCTCAAGGATGCCCCTATTGTGCTGCTTGACGAGCCAACCTCCGCCCTCGACACCGAGAGCGAAGTCGCGGTCCAGCGCGCCATCGACCGCCTTGTGCAGGACAAAACCGTCGTCGTCATCGCCCACCGCCTCTCTACTGTCGTCGCCGCCGACCAAATTTTGGTGCTGGATGACGGTCACATTGTCGAACGAGGGAC